>CAZNDR010000493.1:0-3667 GCA_964571835.1 uncultured Cytophagia bacterium
ATAGCTCCGTTCTTTAGAACGGAGAATTTGATAAATTGCCCTGAGATTTGTGGGCTTTAGCCCTTCTCTTTATGCGACAATAATTCAACTGGTCGTTCACATTAATAACAAAAATTCATGCCCAACTCGCGCCTCACCATTAGTTCTTCTAAAAAGGCGTCACTACCTGGGTGGTGGCTGGCCATAATTCTGAGCGCTACATAGAGAGGAGAAATTTGTCCACAATGCAAATACGGACGTAAATGGGATGGGTAATCTTCGGTAGGATCATTTCGCTGGTGATTGTAGCCAACTAACTTTTAGCTGATAAAGGCCTCAAGCAAAATTTTTGCAGTTGCTGTTCCGCCTGAAAAAAAATTAGCCTTCGGCACTGAGCGGTCGATTTTCAGTTGCTTAATTGTCTGCTCAGTGTCTTCAATCGGCAGCGTTTCACTTTGCCACGTCAGCGAGGAAAGAATGGGTAATTCTTCCTGTGGCGGGATTAAAAAATAGTTTATCTTGCTCAGTATTTTTGACCGGAATGTAGCAGCGGCATATTCTTCTTTGACTGAGGCTTCTTCAACTGGGATAATGACATCACTTTCCCCCTGGACAAAGAGGCAATTAATTTTCTTGGCAATATTTTGTCGCCATTGGCGTTGAATTTTCAAATAGCCCCGGTCTGTGACAACACGTGCCGCTTCTTTAGCTAATTCTGTCACGGCAATTTCGGGAGAGACTTTTCGAACCGCCAAGAAAATTTTTCGCGCAGGTGCTGAGATTGCTGCATCCAGTACCATACATAGTTTCCGTTTTTGACCGGATTCCCAACAAGAAGCTGAATTCGACTTTCCTGAATTTTTACGTCTTCTTCCTGGGAAAAATAATTTTGAAGATAGTGCCGTGGTTAGTATTTATTTCAAGCTTGCCTCTGAGTTGTGCAGTCAGCGTGTTGATAAGCACCATGCCGAGCGACTGCGATTTTTGAATATCAAAATATTCTGGCAAGCCAATGCCGTTATCTTGAAAAATGAGCTCATAATTTTTGTTTTTAATGCGCTTCATCGAGATAGTTATTTTGCCGCAGCGATCGGGCGGGAAGGCGTATTTGATGGCATTGGTGATCATCTCATTCAACATCAATCCACAGGGAATCGCCCTATCGATATCCAGTTTTATATCATCGATCTGCAATTCAACCTCAATTTTTCTTTCCAGTTGATACGAAGAAACCATATTCTTGATAATCTTATTCAAATAGCTTCTAAAATCAATGTAGGAAAAATCATCAGATTGATAAAGCTCGGCGTGCACCATGGCCATCGAGAAAATACGCTGTTTGCATTTTTCCAAGCTTTGGCGAATTTTAGCGTCTTCGCTTCGATTCGATTGCAAATTGAGCAGACTTATTATGGTCTGCAAATTGTTCTTTACCCGGTGATGGACTTCCTTTAATAAAACCTCTTTTTCTCTGAGCGATTTCTTGATCTGTTTTTCAACTTTTTTGTCTTCAGTGATGTCAGAAATGAGGAACACAAAGCCGATCAGATTTTGAACCTCATCAAACTCGGGTTCCACGATGATTTCGTACCACCGTTTTGCCACTGGCAGCAATTGGGATGCTCGAGTTAGAGTATTTTTAACGCGCTCGACCAGATAGGCTGCAGCTCTGCTTGACTGGTCAGTCAAAATGTCTACACCTTTTTTGCCAATTAATTCTTTAAAGCTTTTCTTGGTCAATATTGTCATGGCTTTATTGCAGCGAAGAATGGTGCCCTCCAGATCCAGCAACATGATGGCATCAGACATTGCGTCAAAAGTGCTGCGCCACTGAACTGAAGCTAATTTGATTTTTTTGACGGTTTGCAAACGTTCAGTGATATCTTCTCCAGAGCTTAAGGTGCCAATAACTTTATCGTTATCATCCTTGATAACCGTATTATGCCAGGCAATCATTTTCTCTTTTCCAGTTTTTGATAACACAGCATTTTCGTAATATTCAGCTAAGGCAAGTCCGCCGCTTAATATGCTTTGAAAAACATTTTTGACAGCGGATCGATTACTTTCAGGGAGAAAAAAATCAAACCAGTTCTTTCCAATGATGTCACTTTCGGCTGCCTCGAGAATTTCACAGCCCTTTTTGTTGATGAGTACCACTTCTCCTGCACTATTTAAAGCAACAAACATAACGCCAGCGATATTGAGATATTGATGAGCTTTATCTCGCTCCTTTTGCAAACAAATTTCAGCTTGCTTGCGCTCAGTAATATCACTAATAATCGTTGAAATACCGATGTTCCGACCATCCTTTTTGATATAGGACGGTTTTATGGTAATGTCAATTTTTTGACCGGCTTTGTTTTCGATCGTCCAGTCAGAAGCAGCCAGCTTTTCTACAAAATTTCCTTTGAACTGTTGCAGAATCTGCCTCACATCAATTTTTACCCGCTCAGCAAAATCAATGATGCTTTCGCCAACTGTTTCATCATAAGCAAAGCCCGTTAGCGTCAAAAATTTGGCGTTGGCATCAATAATTCTGCCTCTCATATCCAGAATAAGAATCCCTTCGTTAGCTCCCTCGAACAACAACCGGTATTTCTCCTGGCTCAGTTCTAATTTCTCTTCCGCGACCTTCCGTTCCGTAATATCTTCTACTGTCCCTTCATAAAACAGGATACGCCCCCGGCTGTTCCGAATAGCCCGCGCGCTTTCACGGACAAATACTGTCGTTCCATCCCTTTTTTCCCAGGCTGATTCTAAGCCATGAATTTCTCCTTTTTCTGCTATCGCTTTTTTAAATATCTCTCGGGAATGAGCAGGTTCAAAGCCTTCTTTTTCAAGATTTCTCTGGTTCATTTCAGCGAAAGATTGATAGCCCAATAATTGCACCAAGGCGGGATTGGCCAAAAGAAGGTTGCCTTCGGGGTCTGTCCGATAAAGCCCAATGGTGGCGTTTTCGTACAAGCTTCGAAAGCGTATTTCGCTTTCCTGTACCTTTCGTTTGCTGATAATCATATTGCGGAGCAGCAGGGAGGCAGCCAAAGCTAATATCAATCCGATAAGCGATATTAAAAAATGGTAGCGGCGATAAAAAGGGACGATAATCTTCCTATTTGGCGCCAGCAACAATTTCCATTCTCGATCCACTACGCGAATAAACGACTGCGCTGAAAAAGATCTCTCCTCATTTGCTGC
Source organism: uncultured Cytophagia bacterium (assembly GCA_964571835.1). GTDB lineage: Bacteria > Zhuqueibacterota > Zhuqueibacteria > Thermofontimicrobiales > Thermofontimicrobiaceae > CAZNDR01. Next base: position 3,175 of record CAZNDR010000493.1, read on the forward strand.
CCCTTGGTGCGAATATATTTCTCTACCATCATTTTCGTACAAAGCAAAATTATATTGCTCACGCAGTGATTTTTCGCCGAAGCAGCGGTTGATTAAGCTATCGGTGAGGAAAACACCATTGAGAAAACCGAGCAATTTTTGATGAGCATTAAATAACGGACGATAAGTAGCAAAACCTCGTTCGCCCTGCAATAACAGAATGGTTGGCGTTCGCGAGATCTTTTTGCTCCGCAGCGCACGTTCAATCGCTGGCAGCACATAATCACTGGGATGGTGATGAAGGTCTTGATTCCAGGCTGCCTCATTCCCTTGTTCAGGAATGACTATTCGAATCACCAAATTTTGATCAATAAAATTTAAAGCTTTGAAGCCCGGATATAACGTAATGATTTTCTCAGCTTCTGCGGTGTATTTTTCCTGAAATTGCCTGACTTCATTTTGCCAGTCAATGGCAAGATGTTCGATAATGGCGAGGCGATCATCGATCCAACAT
>CAZNDR010000494.1:0-3665 GCA_964571835.1 uncultured Cytophagia bacterium
ATTTGATTTATGAGCAACGTTATTCCTATAAAGTTTCAGTACTTACCAGCGACTATGAATCGCCTAACAGTGATTCCGTTTCCATTATTCCTGGCCCGACTTTTATTTGGGTGAGTGATGTTTACAATGAAAAACTAATCAAGTTATCCCATGACTGCGCCCATGAAATCAGCCGTACTTATATTAGTGGCTATCCCTGGTCTGTGAAAATAGACAAGAGTCGGAATCGACTATGGTTTTCGGATGTCTTGCTCAATCGAATTTATATAATTGAAAATCAGCAACCAGCATATATTTTTGCCGATCTGATCAACAGCGAACCGATCGATTTCGAAATCGATCTATACCATAACCATCTATGGATTGCAGATGAGTTGAAAGGACACATTCTCGTGCTTGATTTATCTGGTGACACTACTCAAGTTTTAACCACTTTTGAGCGACCTCTGGATTTAGAATGCTATCAGCGAGATGGTTCGTGTTTAGTGGCTGATATTGCCAGTCAAAAGGTGATTAAAATTTTAGCTGATTTTCGTATCGGATTTAGGATTGCTTCGCTAAACAGTCCGATTAGCTTATCGATAAATCAAATAACAGGTGAATTTTGGGTCGCTGACAAAGTAACCGTGATCAAGTATGACGAACAGGGAAATCAATTATTAAAAATTCAAAATGGACTCAATTATCCCTATAAATTAGCGATCGATACCCAATCAGGTAATTGTTGGATTTTAGATTGGAATGTCGCAACCGACCAAACGCGGTTATTGTGCTTTTCCGCATTAGGCGAATTGCTGAATAATATTGATGGATTTGTTTTGCCAGAAAACCTAATCATCAATCCATATGACCAAAGCTGCATCGTAGCTGATTCTCAAGCTGGCAGCGTGATTAAGATAAAATCTGATGGGACGATTTATGGACAAAAGGCTGGCTATGACTATCCTCATGGACTTGATGTTGAATTTTGACGGATGAGAAAAGATGAAAAAAAATATTGTTACCAGATCCGACATTCTTTTGTTAATCATGGCTGTTTGTTTTTTTATCATTTTCGAAATTTTATATTCACAACTTTTTCCTGAGGCTGCGTTGCGGCTTTCACTAAGTGAAGATGAGATTTCTGAAAAGGCGCATGATTATTTGAGGCAAGCCGGTTATAGCAAAGATTCATTCGAATTACGCCCATCTCTACGGCAGAATGTAGATCAAATACATTTTTTGCAACAGGAATTTGGTTTGTCCAAATGCAATGAAATTATTAGGCAAAACAGAATACCTGTTTATTACTGGAGTGTGACTTCAAAGAATTCGCCTCCAGATTCGGGCTCTTTCAATTTCAGCTACAAAAATGACGAAGAGGCAAAAAAAGCTGTTCAAGAGGCTTTGACAGATACAATCACGCTTCATCTGACGACTGATGGCAGATTAATTGAATACAGAATAAAAATCAATCAGCCCAAAAAATCGGATTCACTTAGGTATGATGAAGCCTTTAACTTGGCTGAGCGCTTTTTAAATCAGCATAAATTAGACAGCTTAGCAGCATATAAATTCGTTCAAGAGAATGAAGCACCAAACCAGAGCTCGAATAAATACTCCTTTCAGTGGGAGAATGAAAGCGCTGTTTACAATGAACAAGAACAAATTTCTTTGGAAATTAGTCATTCCCGAGTGACCAAATATGCACTCAGCTTTAAACCATCCAAAATAGTCAAGAAGTCATCAAAGCTGGAGCAGGCGGAAGAAATTACCGCTGCTTTTATTTTTGTTATTATTATGATCTTTTTTATTATTTTACTTATTCAAAAGCTGCGTCAGGATTCCATTGACCTGAAAAGCAATATTGGACTTGGCGTTGTGGTCGCCTGTGCTTGGGCTTTCATGCTTTATGCTAATATTTATCCGGGTGATGATAAATTTCTGTTGTCAATTATCTTGCCTTTGGCAATTACCACGCCTTTTATTTTTATGGCTTTTGTCGCTGCTAGCAGCATTGCTGAATCTGAGAATCGTGATGTATGGGCGGAAAAATTGTTTACCATCGATCTCGCGAAAAAGGGACGATTGTTTTTTCCTGAATTTTCTATGGCGATTTTGAGAGGATTGGCCTTAGCGTTTCTTGCCGCCGGCACGCTGGTAATTTTGTTAAAAGTGGCCGCGTTGAAGTTTAGTTTTTTTATGAATTTTGAGGACAAAAACATCGATGATAAATTTTCTTTATTGCCGATATTGTACGTCACCTCAGTGGGAATATTGAATACCAGTTTTGGGGAATTTATTTTTCGGTGTTTTTTTGTCTCCTGGTTTCGGAAAAAATTTCGCTCGTTGCCAGTGATAATGGGAGCCAGTGTGTTATTATGGATTTTTGCTTTTGGCGGCTATGCTAAAATTAACTTATCTGCGATGCCGCTGAACTTGATCATCAATTTATCGGTTGGTTTTTGCTTTATCTATTTTTTTATTAAGTACGATTTTCTGACGGTCTGGTGGGGTGCTTTCGCTTATTATTTCATTAGAGAATTAAATCCATTTATCAATTACGATAACAGCTTTCTTTTATGGAATGGCATTGCGATGTGGATATTTTTGGGCACTGCTATCATCTTGGCAATCATTGGCTTATTTCAGAAATCGCCTGGAAAACAAGTGCAGCTATTTATTCCGGAGTATATCAAACGGCAAAAGGAACGAGAAAGAATTAATCGGGAAATCGAAATTGCCCGCAATGTTCAGCTAAGCTTTTTGCCGAGAAGAAATCCAGCCACCAAAGGAATGGAAATAGCCAGCATTTGCATTCCCGCGACCGAGGTCGGCGGCGACTATTTCGATTTTATTCAGTTAGCCGATGATCGACTTGGCGTGGTAATCGGAGATGTTTCTGGCAAAGGCATTTCTGCCGCCTTTCATATGACGTTGACAAAAGGATTTTTGAAGTCTCAGGCGAAATCAAGCCTGTCACCACGGGAAGTTTTAATTAATCTGAATGAATTATTTTATGAGAATGTCGAACGAGGGACATTCATCAGCATGATCTATGGCATATTTGATTTAAAGGCAAGAAAGCTTACTTTTGCCCGGGCCGGTCACAATCCTATATTATTAAAAAAAGGCTCTGAAGAGGAATTGGAGTCGTTGTGCCCAAAAGGCCTGGCATTAGGATTAGATAAAGGTGATGTTTTCGCCCATCAAATAGATGAATATACTATTGGGATTGACAGCAACGATGTTTTATTGTTTTATACCGATGGCTTTTCTGAAGCCATGAATCAACAGCGAGAAGAATTTGGCGAGCATCGATTGCAGGAAATTTTAGCCCGATCATTTAGGTTGAGCGCCGAAAATATAATCAATGAGGTGAAAGCTCACATTTTCGATTTTGTGGGCACCGCTGAGCAACATGATGATATGACCATGATTGTGATCAGGATAAATTGACATTTGTTCAGGTGAAACGAAAAAAGTAGTTTGGTTTTTTTTTATCTCAGTTTTTTAAAACATCAACATTTTTTGTTCAGGCAGTTCATCAGTGCCAATTTAAGTAGTTCCTAAAAATCTAAAATAAAAAAAATTTCTTGACAATAACAAATTATTTACCTGGATTATATCGCCTTTATGTGACGCTGCAATGCAGAAAGGCATCGCACTCCTGATTAATTTAATAA
>CAZNDR010000495.1:0-3640 GCA_964571835.1 uncultured Cytophagia bacterium
TTATATTCCTGATCGAGCGAAACTTTAAAATTCCATTGAGCAAAAAGAACTTGATTAGACAGTAGAAGAATTAAAATCGCTAAGTACACCATTTCATAAATTCTCGTAGGATTCAATTGTCAAAATGGAGAACAATCAAGCGCTATTAAAAATGCTGAAGCTGTTCTTAATTTGTCGTTATATTTATTTTTCAGCCCACTGAAGTGGTGTGCTGTTTCAAGCGCAGTTTAATATTTGTACGAGCACTCTGCTTCAGCGGAGTGTTAGCAATTTGCCGCAGGTAAAAATAACCGCTTCAGTGGTTTTAAAGCTTTGTTATGTTTCAAACAATTTCCACATCAAATTAAGAAATGGAGTACTAAGGGACAGTATTTAAATGGCAGCTATTCGCGTCATTCTTAAAGGTATGCGTTTCATTTTTATTTCTCTCTTGATTAGTGAATAGCTGGCTAATGGAGGCCAATAAATTTTTTTTAATTTGTACCACGTAATACAAGTTGTGTGCCAAAAAATGGCTACCTTTAATTGCCAGTATTTATAAAAATTAAAAAATGGCTTTTGTTTTAGGTCAGATAAAAGTACGACTGATAGTGCGAACCAAATGACCAGACTGTCGCACAAGCTGCCAGTCTAAAGCTTGAAGTCTTTTTCACGCTAAAGTTTTTAATTGATTTTAAAAGTAAATTTGACTATTATCGGACTTTCAATTTTGACTTTAACTGAGGTGATTGTTCATAGCAAGGTGGTTTTAATCTGAGGAGCAAGAATGCGCGTCATCTATTTTATTGTATTTTTGATTATTGTGCTGGCTCTTTATTTTTCGGTAAATTTTTATATTTATGTGCGGGGCTTGAATTGTTTCCTAGAGGGATCCTGGTTAAGATTTTATTATAAAATATTGTTTTGGGTCGTGGTCTTTTCCTTCATCACGGGGCGTTTGCTGGAGCGTTTCTACTTGTCGAAGATAAGCAGCTTTTTTGTGTGGACTGGTTCATTCTGGTTAGGGGCGATGGTGTACTTTTTTTTAGCAGTAATAGTAGTCGATCTGTTACGGATGATTAATCACTGGTTTCCTTTTTTTAATAAATTGACTACGGATTATGGGCAGTTAAAGCAGTACACTTTTCTGGCAATTACTGCTATTGTTTTTTTGCTAATTATTTTTAGCTATGTCAATGCCCTCAATCCCAAGGTGCGGCGATTGGAATTAACTATTTCTAAAAAATCAGCGTTAGCCAAATTGGAGATTGTTGCTGCTTCAGATTTTCATTTGGGAACAATTGTAGGAAGGAAACGATTTTGCAAAATTGTTCAAGAAATCAACCGATTAAATCCTGACATAATTTTGTTGATGGGCGATATTGTCGATGAGGATGTAGCGCCGGTCATCCGGCAAAATCTGGGTGAGGCTTTGACCAAATTAAAAGCAAAATATGGTGTTTTTGCTGTCACTGGAAATCATGAGTATATTGGTGGCGTCACAGTAGCGACGCAATATTTACGCGAGCACGGCGTGCAAGTGCTCAGCGATAGTGCGGTCAAGATAGACGAGACTATTTACATAATTGGCCGCGAAGACAGGAGCATTAATCAATTTATTGGCAAACAAAGAAAATCATTGGAAGAGTTAGTCAACAATGTGGATAAGAGCCGCCCTCTTATTTTAATGGATCATCAACCTTTTCGGCTGAATGAAGCAAGGGATAAGGGCATCGATTTGCAGCTTTCTGGACACACACATCATGGTCAGTTATTCCCGTTCAATTTTATCACCAGCCTGGTTTTTGAAAAAAGCTGGGGATATTTAAAGAAAGGAAAGACGCATTATTACGTCTCCAGTGGCGTTGGCACCTGGGGCCCGCCGCTCCGTCTGGGAAATACTCCGGAATTAGTCAATATTCGACTTGCTTTTAAGACTGAAAATTAAAGCTCAATGAGCTGGCAATAGCGAACTTAAAAAAAAATTTTATCACCGGCTCATTAATTTATAATTCGGTGCTTCTTTGGTAATGATGACGCTGTGCGGATGGTTCTCCTGAATGGTGGCAGAGGAGACTTTGATGAACTGCGCTTTTTCTTTCAATTCGTTAATCGTTCTGGTTCCACAATAACCCATGGCAGCCTTTAATCCGCCCACCATTTGAAAAATCGTATCGCTTAACGGTCCACGATACGGCACTCTGCCTTCAATACCCTCAGGTACGAGTTTGCTTGAGTCAGTGGTTTCCTGGAAATAACGATCACTGCTTCCTTTTTTCATGGCTTCAATGGAGCCCATTCCGCGATAAACTTTGTAGCTGCGCCCTTCCAGAAAAATGGTTTCGCCAGGACTTTCTTTTGTTCCAGCAAACATGTTGCCAATCATTACTGAATCAGCGCCGGCGGCCAACGCTTTGGCAATATCGCCGATCTGTTTGATCCCGCCGTCGGCGATCAAAGGAATATCATATTTTTGGCAGACATGGGCGCAATTCATAATGGCGGTGATTTGAGGGACACCGACTCCGGTCACTACGCGGGTGGTGCAAATACCGCTGGGTCCGATGCCAACTTTTACCGCATCAGCGCCAGCATGAATTAAATCTTCTGCCGCCTCAGCTGTGGCAATGTTACCGGCGATAATTTGAGTGTTAGCGAAAGTTTTTTTTAGTTTTTTCACCATGTCCAAAACACCGAGTGAATGGCCGTGAGCCGTATCGACAACCAATACGTCAACGCCGGCTTCGATTAACGCTGCTGCTCTTTTAATTTGTTCTGGTCTAACTCCGATGGCGGCGCCGACACGCAGTCGGCCATGTTCATCTTTGGCCGCAGATGGAAAGCTCAACTTTTTTTGAATATCTTTTACAGTAATTAATCCGCATAATTTTTTGTTCTCATCGACTACCGGCAGTTTTTCGATCCGGTTTTTTTGCAGAATTTTTTCTGCTTGTTCCAGTGTTGTCCCTAATGGCGCGGTAATAAGATTTTTTGACGTCATCACGTCTCTGATCTTGAGGTTCAAATCCATTTCGAAGCGTAAATCGCGATTGGTCAAAATGCCCACTAATTTATCGTCTTCCACAATGGGAATTCCTGAAATATGAAAATGCTTCATCACTTCGATGGCAGCTTTGATCTCCCGATCTGGGGTCAGCGTCACCGGTTTCAAAATCATGCCGCTTTCGGATCGTTTCACTTTATCGACTTCTTCGGCCTGCTGCTGGAGAGACAAATTTTTGTGGATAATACCGATACCGCCTTCTCTGGCGATGGCAATTGCCAATTCGGACTCGGTAACCGTATCCATCGCTGCACTAATAAGCGGCACGTTGAGCTGTATGTCCTTGGTGAGTCTGGTCTGAGTAACTGCCAGGTGAGGCAATACGTCCGATTTGGCCGGAATCAACAAAACATCGTCAAAGGTAATGCCTTCGCCGATGATTTTATCAGCGAGTATCATGAAAGCTCCAATTTTTTTTTAATAAATAGTTAGACATCCTGACCAGAGATTTTGAGTAATTTAGCAAAAATTTTTAAACAATCAAGCCCAAAAAATTAAAATGAATGAGAAGCCCAGTCACAGGTACTTAAGTTTAAGTTGAGCTTGGTACATCATTTCATAAATTCTTGTAGGATTCAATTGTCAAAAGGGAGAGCA
>CAZNDR010000496.1:0-2405 GCA_964571835.1 uncultured Cytophagia bacterium
TGGCCTGCTGACGACCTTGCCATTCAGCTTCCGAACGCAATAAATATTTTTCAGTGACCATCTCTAAAATCGGCCCTACATCCTGAGCCATGCCGCCATGAACCAATACTAAACTATCCTGCAGCTTCTGCCGGGTGTCTCTTGAAATTTCTGTTGTTTCAAAAATTTGGTGAGAGGGCAATAATCGTCCTCTGCTGATGCCAAATTCAGGATCATTTTCTCCGGCAATAACACCCTGAATTAATTTCATGCCCGGCCAAATGCCGCCTGAATCCTGCCATCCGCCACCAGAGCCGCCAAGCCATTCGCCAAGAATGGCCCGAGCCGCCACGATGCGACGTTCAACCTCATTTAAAGCTCCTGTAAGCGATTTTGTCTGTCCGGTTGCTCTCATGCAAACAGCAATCAGACAAGCCAATAATGTAGTTGAGACAGCCAAGCGTGAACCCTTGGGAATACCTCTTACGCGGCTTACTATTTCAAAACCAAAACCTGGCTTGATGATTTGTGCTAATAATTCTTTTAATGGCAATTCCGCGCCTTCCATGCCAGGCGGCACAATGCCAGAAGCAATAACTGCTGATTTTAGCAAGCCGAGATAATCTTTGGCAAAATTGAATAGATCGGCTAAGTTTAATATTTCTACACTCGTTTCCAAATCAACACTCACCAAACGAATTACCGGTTTATCAATTATTCGGAAATAAGCCTCAACTGGTGGCTCGGGACTGTTTGGGTTGGCAAAATCATTCACGCTCAAATTGATGGAGACATTGAGTACCCGCGCACCTTCCGGATAATCCATGCCTAGGAAAAAAATGTCACTCCACCCGCTGTGCGTCAAATCCATTCGTACTGGTGTTGCTTCACGAATGATCGGCAACAAATTATTGGCATCCCTTTTCAAGAGCTCTGGGCAAATTCGCAGCGGATGATCGGCTGGATGACCGATTCTGAACATCCATTGATTACCTCTGACTGAGCGCACACTACGCCGAACCTGATTCGCCAAGGTTTGAAATCCCAATCGGTGATAAGCTGCGGCTAAAGCGCTGCAAATGGCATCAGTTGGACCAGTCAAAAACTGCTCGCGCTGGAATATTTCAATTGCTTCCTCGAATCGTCTTTTTAACAGGTTAGTGTAACCTTCAAAGGGTATCCACCCTGCTTTCTGACTTTTTATTTTCAATGGTAAGTGAAAGCGATTGATGGCATAAAGGAAAAACAACGCACGCACCCGCTCGTAAAGGTTTTCGCTTCTCGTGCGGAAGTGTTCTAATTCAGCGCATTCATCAAGCAGTGTTTTTAATGTTGCTTGGCGGCAAAAGGAATCGAGTGACCTATTTCTGATCGTTTCATCTGCTGAAGTGATTATTTTTATTAGTTCACTCATCAAGCTAATTCCTCCTCGCTGAAACTTGATCCCGAACTGCTAACAGTTCTAATAATTTCGTCAGTACGATATCACGGTCTTTGCCGCTGAGCGCCAACGCTAACTGAGCATTCAACAAACCATATTTCACACCGATATCATAGCGCCAATCATGTTTTTCAAAAGCTAAATATTGCTCCCGCTTGCATAATTCGATTAATGCCTCAGCTAAAGAGAGTTTTGAATTATCTGTGGTTTTTTCCAATTTTTCTTCTAAGAGGTCAAAAATTAATGGCGTCAAAACATGCATGCCAAAAAAGCACAAATAATATCCGGCGCGTAATCCGGATATAATGAGCTTTTGTTCGGCTTCAGTAGGCGTAGGTTTTTCGATAACCGTATCAATGATATAAAGATTTGGCCGGCCCTGCACTCGCTGACCGCCAATCGTGCCAAAATAAGGCAATAGGCTTTCTCGTGTTGCCTGAACTGATGAAATGGCACATTCTTCTGCTTCGGCTAATTTGACCAATTTTTGTGCGCATCCTTCACTAGTGCTGCTCACATATAAATGATCTCCGACTAAATGCAAAAATGGCTCCTTGCCTATAAATTCTTTAGCGCAGTAAACGGCATGTCCATAACCCCTGGCTTGGCGTTGAGGAACAAAAATCATTCTGCCGACATGATCTCCTACAACAGCCGAGTACGATTTCTCATCTCCAGGTTTAACAATGACACATATTTCTTCAATTCCAGCCCGCATCGTCTCTTCTACTATTATGCCGAGCACAGATTTCTCTACGCCATCGCGATCAATAAGCGTTTGCAGCGGAAGCGTCCGCTGATTTTCTCCTGCTGCAGTGATAACAGCTTTGGTTATCTTCATGATCACTCCATTAATAAGATAGTCAAATTTGCGTTTTGAAAAAATATAATTTACTATACCATAATTTGCAAGAAAAATTTTCGCTAATTATTCAATTCAGCCTTGCCTCTGCTTGCTCAACCATTTGAGACAGGATTTCTTCCA
>CAZNDR010000496.1:2415-3632 GCA_964571835.1 uncultured Cytophagia bacterium
ACTAAAAGAAAACTTCAAGTCAAATATTCAGCAACGATGATGGAAAAAAATATCCATTCTCTTGTTAAAATTTTCTTTCGGCACCAAAAAACAATTGCTTGATTTTTTAAAATGATTTACTTATTTTCAATTTGTCCAGCAACAAAATCACAGGAATGAGAGCGGCCATGAAAGTGAAAGAACCAATTTTAGCTTATTTGGCCAAAACCAAAAAATATAATCATGACGATCATCTAAATTTGCCTGATGATGGAAGAAGATATGAGCTTATAAATGGAGAGCTTATAATAGTTGCTGCGCCAAACACGTTTCATCAAGTAGTCAGTGGTAATCTCGAATTCCTATTAAGAGTTTATGCGCATCATAAGAAAAAAGGAAAAGTTTTTTGCTGGTTTTTCGAAACAGACTCTGGAGTTTCTCAAAAATATCATCGCCAACAATAGCAAAAGCTGGTTCGAGGAGAACAGGCACCTTTATGAACAACATCTTCTTCAGCCTTTTAAAAACTTAGTTTCTGACTTAGCCGGCACCATGCTGACTATCGATGGAGCCTTTAACGTGCAACCAGCAGTGAATAAGACGATTTCCCGCATTTTCAGAGATACCCGTTTTTCCAAAGATAAATCTCTCTTCCGCGGCAATATGTGGCTTACCTTTAAGCGGAACTCAGAAAATTGGAAGGATGAGCCTGTTTATTTCTTCGAGCTTTTCCCTGATTGGTATCGTTATGGCATGGGATTTTACAATGCTTCTCGGGAAACGATGGATCAATTCCGCTTGACGATTGATAGAAATCCAACTCATTTTTTAAGCGCTATTGAATTTTTTAGCAAACAACATTTATATGAATTACAAGGTGAAAACTATAAACGCGGCATTCCCAACAGCCACCCTCAAGAAATCCAGCCATGGTATCAGAAAAAGAGCTTTTATTTGGTCTGCAATAAAAAAATTGACGAGCGTTTGTTTTCAGCAAAATTAGTTGAGGAGTTATGCTTTGCTTTTAACATGCTGAAGCCACTTTATCGCTATCTAATTTTAATGCGAAGTTAAATGGCCACAACATTCCCAAAACGGCGTAATGGCCGTCGGGTGTGACAATCCATTTTGATAGAAATGCAGAATACTATTGGTGGAAGGTAAAAACTCATAGGATCTGTTCACATCTATTACGTGATCAATAGAAAAAAACCTGAGTAGCAAATGTTTTGCATTCA
>CAZNDR010000497.1:0-3622 GCA_964571835.1 uncultured Cytophagia bacterium
ATTTTATATATAATTAATCGAAATGATGACAGCTTAAAAAGCTAAAAATAATCTTGCTTTTGTCTAACCCACCTTCATATTTTTAAAGGTCATTGTTTAGCTTTCGGAAAATAATTAGATGAAATTTTTCATCTCAGAAGAAAGTTTTGCCGGTAGTGTCGAATATTTTTTTCACTTATTTTAACGAAAATTAATTGTCGCTTAATTTGACAAACTACTATTTTGAGGGGAGGTTTCAATGGCCGACTATCCCAAATCAGTGGAATTAAAAAATAAGAAAAAAATTATTTTGCGACTGATGGAAGATAAAGACCTTGATTCGCTGATTAGTTTTTATCAATCCATTCCTGAGTCAGACCGGCTGTATCTTCGAGTAGATGTGACGGAGCGGAAGAACTTGGAACAACGGTTTGGCAATCTCAATTATGATCATGTCTATCCGATCCTGGCGACTGATGAAAATAAAATAATCGGTGTAGGCACGCTATTTCGACCGTCATTTGGCTGGACGCGCAACGTGGGTGAGATTCGTGTCGTTATCACGCCAGAGTATCAAAGGAAAGGCCTTGCTACTATTTTTGTGCGGGAACTTTTTTTCCGCGCTCTCAAAGCCAAGATGCACAAACTAATAGCTGAAATGGCAGAAAATCAGGAATCTGCTATTGCTGCTTTTGAAAGACTAGGTTTTCGCAAGGAAGCGACGCTGAAAAATCACATCACTGATTTGCGGGGCAGAAAAAGGGACTTAGTCATCATGACCCTGGATGTTTTAGATTTCTGGCACCTGATCGAGGATTATGTCGAAAGCCGAGATTTTGTCATGCATTAAATCAAGCTGAAAATAAAGTGGTTTTCGCTTGACTGGCAAAATTGGAGTGTTATGCTTAGTTACCATTGTTGCTGCGTAACTAAGGTCGTATTCAGTTGATGCAAAAACAAAGCATGCTGCTATTAAGCCTCAAGCAAGAAGGAGCGTGCAACCTGAACTTGGTGAACAAGTCACTATAAAGCAACTTCAAAAGGAGCAAGTTTATGATCAATAAACCCAATTTGGTCAAGGGGATTCCGACGTTAATTGTGCGTGCGCTACCTGTTCCTTACTACTTTAGCCGCTATGCCCGAGATCAGGTGCCGGCAAAAGCTATCGCGCTGTTTAACAGCTATGTCAGATATCTTTCCCAGTCTTTGAGCCAACTATCTGAACGCATCGGCGATAACAGATGCGCTTCGCTTAAAAACAGAATTGATCAATTAACTCGAATCACGCCTATTAGCGTTGAGACGGAAATAATCGATGTCACCAGTCAACTCTCTGAAATATGCACGCAAAATAAAGATAAAATAAAGCAGGTTTATGAAAGCGACGATGGCTTGAAAAATTCATTGGCTCAACTTTTTGGTGAAATGATTGATAAGACAAAAATACTGCTCATAAATAATAGCGATAATCCAGAATGGGTGGCAGGATTAGCATTAAAGCTGACCAATAGTTGCAATTACGCTGTGGAGATCTGTGCGAACAAAGCTCCGAATTTTAGTGATGCGATTGTCAACTGTGAATTGGCCATTTTTGCCTCTGCCACACCGCAAAGCATTCATGAAGAAATTGAATTGCTGCATACCTATCAAAAACCGGGGCTGGTGCTTGGCGGATTACAAAAGGATGAAAAATTAGATCAACAAACCATCCGCAATGGCTCCTGGCTAAGAAAAAGAGGAGTCGATGTGTTGTTCAAAATATTTTCACCAATTCGATTGTTTACTACCATTGACAAAATTTATATGAAGTTTTTGTTGGCAAGGGCATAGTCGCTGCTATTTTTTGCAAACTAGTCGGTACTGCTAAAAATGGTCGCAGTTGTTCAAATGCCAGTCAAGCTTAAATTTTACTATTGATAAAATAGCCCCTATTAAGCATAACAGAGGTTGACTTAGGCTTCACCTATTTTTTCTCAATCATTAATTGCGCGTAACTTTAACTGCAGGATTTATAGGAAAGGCGCTATTATGCGAAAGCTTTATTTTCATTTTCTATCAATGCTACTGCTTTTTTTTTCAAGCAGTTTTGGCCAAACCGGGCTCTCTGATTTTATAACTATTAAAGGGGATACTTTTCAAAAAGGGATCGGCGACAAGCAGGATGGTGCTATGGTTCGTGTGGAAAATTTTGAGATGCTTAGTCATCCGGTGACCAATCGAGAATATAAGCTGTTCATCGACGACACTGGTTACCCGGCGCCGCCTCACTGGAGCAGAGGAAATATTCCACCAGGAAAAGAGGACTATCCAGTTATTTTTGTCAATCGCTTTGATGTTAATGAATATGTGACCTGGTTGACGAAAGAAGAAAACAGAATTTATCGTCTGCCCACCACGGTGGAATTTGAATTTGCGGCGCGCGGTGGATTAACAAATAAAAAATACCCCTGGGGCAATGAGGATCCGAAGGACAAAGCCAATTATGACCCGACAAGCCAATGCCGCTTTGATGAGTGGCAGAAGCATTTGAAACCAGTGAGTTGGGGCACCAAAAATAATTATGGATTGTACGGCATGGCGGGGAATGTTTGGCAAATGACGGCTAATTTTCACGATCCTGCCACGATGCAATTTAAATATTGAATCGAAGATCCAGTGCTTTTGGAAAGCAGCATCATGGGAGGCTCGTGGGCGCGCAGCGAAGCTTATTTACAATGCGGCTATCAATTAGGATCAGAGCCAGGCATTCGGCATCCGGATATTGGTTTTCGAGTCGTTCGAGAGATCAATAAAGGCGACTGGGCAAAAGAAAACCGAAAATTAGCCGCTGTTTCGCTGGGCAATAGTCAAGTTTTATTGAGCTGGGCGCTGCTCAATTCGGACACAAAAAAGACACGCTTTAATGTGTATCGCGGCGAGGGCCGAAGTCATGCCGGCTTTCTGATTTCCAAAAGCCCCATCGACAAGTCAACTACTTTTATTGACCAGGGACTTCAAACCGGAAAGAGGTATCAATATTACGTCAGAACTGTTAATTCAGCTGGCGAAGAAGGCAGGCGCAGCGAAGGGGTCGGCATTACGGTCGCGGCAGAAGCAAATAATGCAATCACCACTTTTAAACCGGTTTTCAAACAAGGAAACTTAGTGCCAATTTTTGGCGATCTCGATGGTGACGGCTCGAACGATTGTGTCGTTCGTATGGATAACGGCAATCAGGAAATGTCACAGGATCCGGGCTTGCCAGTACAACTGGAAGCTTTTTCGAGCTACGGCAGATCTTTGTGGCGCAAAGATATTTGTTGGTATAATAGCTGCTATGGCAGCGCCAATAATGTACCTTTTAATGTATGGGACATGAACGGCGATGGCAAGGCTGAAGTGATCACTCGGTTGCAGATTGGTGATTCAATTTTTGCGGCCATTCTTGACGGAATCAGCGGACGCCTCCAGCACAAGACTCCTTGGCCTGATATGGCTACTGATTTTCAAAAATCATCGACTCGAATTCACCTGTCCATCGCTTATCTCGATGGAAAAACGCCGGCAGTTATCACCCAGACCGGACTCTATGAGAATGAGGTTTTTGTCGCCTATGATAACCAATTGAATCAATTGTGGCGGTTCGATAGCTTCTATGAAACCA
>CAZNDR010000498.1:0-3620 GCA_964571835.1 uncultured Cytophagia bacterium
AAATAGAGATCATCAAAACCATAATAGGGAGTATGAAAATAAAAAAATACTCCCCGGATGGAAGCTATTCCATTTATGAATTCACAAAATTCCGGTATTTCGTCTTTGTTATATTGGTTGATGGTATAGTTGAGATAAAGCGAAGGGTGATTTGATTGATTGATGTTTTTCATGATGTGGTCAAATGTTTCTCCGCGCAAGAAATCGTGTGTTTTTTTTAGCCCATCCATGCTGATAAATATGGTGTTGGCGGATGTCCGCAATGGAAATGTGCCGTTGGTGTAAATGATGGAACTAAAAAAACCGAGGCGATGTGAATATTGCACAATATCTTCGATACTATATTGATTATCTCGCCACATAAATGGTTCGCCACCCTCAAGATAAAGATTGCGCCCGCCTTGCTCATAAAATGAATTTAGTGCCGAAATAATTTCTGCAAAACTTAAATCTTCTTTCTCGCGATTGATTACCCGGCAATGACGACAGCGCAAGTTGCACCTGTTAGAGAGAACCAATCCACAAATCAGAGGGGCTTTTCTCTTAAAAATTTGATGATTTATGATGTATTTCATTCCATACATTACCGGTTTCATTATTCCAATCCTTTGTGTCTAATTTAGCTGGCTTTTCTTTATAATTCCATTTTAAAATCATGGCTTAAAGACTCAAGCTAACAGATCGTCAAATATCTCACGACATAGATTTAACTTTGACAACCACAAACGTCATGTCATCATTCTGCGGATAACCATTTGCCCACGTCTCACTGGCTTTTTCAAGATCTTCAATAATTTGCTGGGGAGACTGATCGCCGATCTCTTTGATAATTTCGTTAACATGATCAAAGTCCATTGTTTCCAAACTATCGTTAAATCTTTCTAAAAAGCCATCACTCATCAGAATAATGGTGTCTCCTGGGAAAAGCTGCACCTGTTGATGATGATAAGGAAAATTTTTGAAAGCGCCCAAAGGCATCCCTTTCAAAGCGATATCTTCAATTTCTTTGGTTGCAGCTCTGAAAATCAATGGCGATGGCATGCCCGCCGAAGCCGCTGCCATCGAGTAGTCTTTAATTTTTACCAACATTATCGCCATATATAATGGGCCGAGATTTAATCTTCTAATGTTGCTGGTGTACTTCTCAAATACGTTGGATATTTTATGGATGTCGGAAAACTCGTGGAACAGACTTTTAGCAATCGCCACCATCATGGCAGCTCTGGCGCCATGCCCTGTAGCGTCGCCGATGGCTATAGTCAATGTACCATCGCCTCCAACAGCAAAATCATAATAATCGCCTCCCACTTCAGTTGCTGTCTTCATGTAGACAGCTATATCCAGCTGAGGGAGAGTTGGAATGGTCTTTGGCAGCATCGAGAGTTGAAGCCGGCGCGCTTCATCCAATTCTTGAGTCTTTCTGGAGTTATCAGCCTCGAGCAGTCGCCGAGTTATTTCTTCCTCTCTGACGTGACGTTCTTGTTCCAGCGCTTTTTGTGAGAGATGTTTCACTTGAATTAATTGATGTTCCAGGTCTGAATTAATTCGAGCAAAACGACGGGAGAGAAAAATTGACATTGAAATACTCATGGCAACGACGCCATAAATGTAGGTTGAATTGTAACTACCTTTAAAGGCAATAAGATGGTAGGTTCTTAACAGATCATAAAAAACGAACGAGGCAAGAATCAGAACACCGACTGCGATAATCCATAAACTGGCATGATCCTTTTTGTACAGCTCGCTTTTAGAGTGAAGCAGCAGAAAGCTGATTACGACCTCAATCAAAGCGATTACTTTGAAGACATCTGTCAGATAAGCGGTCGTTTCATTCCAATGAAAAAATCCCCAGATGGATAAGGCAGTCGCTATAAAAATATAAATGTAGGCTCTGCCTGGATATTTTTGAAATTGCAATTCATAGGCAGTGAGCAGTCCAAATATAATCGTAAAATTTACCAGTGGCGCCTGGATAAGCGACCATAACACCATTGAGTCAGCATTTGCCGGATTGCGAAAAAATCCGAGACCCGCAAAACCGATCATACAAATAGCGTAATAAAGGTTCTCTTTAAAGTGGGTGCAGAAAACAAACAGTAAAAAGTGTAGCATGGCCAGCGCTGCTGGAATCACGGTAAGAATGATCCGCGTCATGGTGTCAGTTACCAGAAAGTGCGCTCGCGAAGCGATTGCTTCGCTCAAAGCACTAATGGACATTGAAAATCCAATATCTTCGTTCTGCAAAAATTTCCCCACTGAAAAGCTGGAGTAGCGCACTGCAATAACATGTGCGGCTTGTGGACTGAAAATCAGAACCTGTGGATTTCGATTTTCGAACCGCTTTTCGTCCTTTTGTGAATGCCCGACTTGTCCAAAAGTGTACGTCCGTTGTCCATCAATGAATATTTCTGATGCGCCTCTCTGATGGATGAACAAAGCTAACGATTTTTTCCATAAAATAGAATCGAGGAGAACATGCAAGCGAAACCAGCCAATTCCGTGCCAGCCACTTTTTGGCGGTTGACTTTGCCAAATGCCAGGACCATATAATTCCCAACTGCTATCATTGAACGCCGACTCTGCCCAGGATGGATCATCGCCTGGGTGATATTTCCAGTTTGAAATCAGTTTGATGTCAATTGGCTGATCGGAACTATCAGCAAGAATCAATGAAGTGAGACCGATTTCATCTCGCCACTGGGCGACATTGACGGTTACAGTTGTATCGTGTCTCAGCTCAAGCTGATAGGTTGGCAGTTCATTTCCATTAGCTGTCACAGCCATTGATTGCCACCAACCTCTGGTTATTTTGTATTCGATACGAGCGCCGGCCGGGAAAAACAATGTTTTTGTCCAACTGCCGTCGATCTGGCGATCAAGTAATAGCCCAGCGGGATTCCAATCTCCTAATTGGGAACAGTTGCCTGTTAAATAAATTCGTGATCCAACCGAAAGAGATTTTGGGAACACACGAATCTGCACCTTTTTTAGCTGGTTTTTCTGGACTATTGTACACCCGCCGACCAGCATGGATAATAGCAGCAATGAACATAACTTATTCATAACATGTCAGTAAGGTTTGTTCATTTACAGGAACTCCCCCTTCATTTTTTATAACAGCCGAATCACTAATGGAACAATGGCTGAAGTGATTGCGAGGCACAGAATCACTACTGTGAAAGAAAAATATCTTTTATCATAATTCGATAGCAATGAGAGATCATAATATTTATCCACCTGATTGTCCTTGTACATGGAAATCAATCCTGTGAGTAAGTTGCCTCGCGTGCTTTTACCAGTACTTAACGCTTTAACGGAAACATAATTGACAACCACAGTCATTAAAATGAAAATAGAGAGAATAAAATCGTCGCTCGCTTTGGCATGTTCGGATACGGCATTTCCGGCAATAGCGGCATTAATCGCCAGCACAATCAAATTGAACAACACAGCAGTTATAACGAAAATAGTATCAGTTCGAGCGCCCTGCTGCAATTCATCAATAATATGTTGATGAACTCTTTCTATCATCTTCACCTCTAATTTTAAATTTAAGTTTTTTTATGGCTCACATACCTGGCTCAAGTGGCAGCTGATCAAAAGGGATTGGCTCCTGATTT
>CAZNDR010000499.1:0-3612 GCA_964571835.1 uncultured Cytophagia bacterium
TTTCTGATGTGAACGTGAGAGGAGGTGAAACGAAACAAATTTTTCGGTCAGTTTAATTCACTATTAACCAAATCATCAGGAGGAAAGGATGAAAAAGTTACTTATTGTATCAATGGTTTTATTATTGCCATTCGTTTTATTTGCTCAAAGAGGCACAATCGTTGGCAAAGTTACCGATGCTAACAATGGTGATGAATTGGTGGGCGCCAATATAGTTATAAAAGGAACGTCCCTCGGCGCTGCCACGGGCGTAAATGGCGCTTATAAAATAATCAAGGTCCCAGCCGGAAGTTATACACTGCGTGCCTCATTTATGGGTTACAAAATGGTGGAGAAAGAAGTTCAAGTCACCTCCGGTCAGGTAGTAACTGCTGATTTTGCTTTAGAGGAAAATATCATTTATGGTGAAGCGATTGGTATTATTGCGGATCGCGCCAAGGAACGCGAGACACCAGTTGCTTTTACCAACATTAAAAAAGAAGATATGGTGCAACGACTTGGTTCACAGGATATTCCGCTAGTCTTAAACACCACTCCCAGCGTTTACTCCACCATGCAAGGTGGCGGTGCCGGTGATGCACGCATTAATGTTCGAGGCTTTAATCAGAGAAATATTGCCATCATGATCAATGGTGTTCCGGTCAATGATATGGAAAATGGCTGGGTCTATTGGTCAAACTGGGATGGCGTGGCTGATGCAACTTCTTCCATTCAGGTGCAACGCGGCCTGAGCGCTGTTAATCTGGCTACCCCATCGATTGGTGGCACGATAAACATTCTGACAGATCCGACTGCAATGGACGCCGGCGCGAGGCTGAGGCAAGAGATTGGCAATGATGGATTTCTTAAAACAACCTTTTCTGCCAGCAGTGGTTTGATCAATGATAAATTTGCCTTTAATGGATTGATTGTCCGCAAAGTTGGCGATGGAGCAATTGATAAAACCTGGACTGACGCCTGGGCTTATTATTTTGGCGCAACCTGGAACATCAATGCGAATAACAGGCTCGAACTTTATGCCTTGGGCGCGCCTCAATTGCATGGGCAGAATCTTTTCAAACAGAACATTGCTGCTTATGATAGCAACTACGCCAAAAGTTTAGATGATTTTGACCGAGCCGCTATTTCTGCCTTCAAGCAATCTAAAGCGGGAAGATTTTATAACGAAAACTGGGGACCAGTTAGCGCCTCATACAAAGGTAAACAAAACTGGAATGAAGCCAACCATGATCGCTATGATCCAAATTTTATCATGGAAAGAGAAAATTTCTTCCACAAGCCGCAGGTCAATTTGAACTGGTTCACCAAACTAACCGATGATTTGAGCATTTATACCATTGCTTATTATTCCGGTGGACATGGTGGCGGTACTGGTACCTTCGGTTCAATGAAATGGAATTATTCGGGTCCATCTCGTTTTATTGATTTTGACGCCACTATAGCCAATAATCTAGCCAGCACTACTGGTTCAAAAGGCATTTTGAGAAACAGCCGCAATAATCAGTGGACCTTAGGCGCTATATCAAAAATTAATTATAAAGTCAGCGACGACATTAAAGTGACTGTCGGTGGCGATTGGAGAACCGCTGAAATTGAGCACTATTATGAAGTGAGAGACCTTTTAGGCGGCGAGTATTTTATTAACAAAGATAATCAATTCGACACCGAAGCCGAATGGAAAAAAGGTCTAGGCGATAAACTGTACTACTTCAATACCAATACCGTAGATTGGTTCGGATTTTTTGGACAAAGCGAATATAAATCTGCCCGCATCAGCGCTTATGGCATGGCTGGTTATTCCATGATTAAATACAGCTATACTGATCATTTTACAAAAATGAGCGATGGCAGTGAGTTGTTTACCGAAGCCGACTGGATAAGTGGCATGCAGATAAAGGGTGGCGCGAGCTACAAAGTGACCTCGGGAATAGACGTCTATGCCAATGCTGGCTATGTCTCGAAAGTTCCTATTTTTGACAATGTCATCAATGACTATGATGGCTCAAAAGCTGATGATCCGAAAAATGAAAAATTCATTTCCTTGGAAGGTGGAGTCAATTTCTTTGGTCTGTTGGATAATACGTTGACAACAAAGCTCAGTATCTACCATACCACTTGGAAGGACCGAGCCTGGACAATTGGCGTGCAAAAAGCTGATGGTTCCGATGCACTGGTATTCCTATCAGGCATGAATGCCCTTCATCAAGGAATCGAATTGGAAGCTGCCTATCAACCAATGCGGCTTTTTAGATTTGATTTTGCTACCGGCATTGGAAATTGGAAACAGACCGATGATGTTTCTGGTCTTTACAAGGATTACAGCGCTCCCGCTGGGCAAGAAAGTCAAGAGTATCATCTGTACGTAAAAAATCTCAAAGTGGGTGATTCGCCTCAAACCCAATTCGCTCTGGCGGCTACAATTTATCCTATTCCTGACCTGTACGCCCAACTTGTAGTCAGACATTATCGCGACAATTACGCTAATTATGATTTATTCAGCCGGGTTGATCCCAACGACCGAGCTCAAAGCTGGCAAGCGCCAAACTACACAGTTGTGGATCTGCATGCCGCTTATAATTTACCCTTTGAACTGGCTGGTATCAAATTTCAGCTTTTTGGACATGTTTTTAATCTGTTGGATGAAATTTATGTTCAAGATGCTCTCGATAATAGTCCGTACAATGCTTATAGGATTGATCATGACAATAATCCAGCTACTGCAAAAGTTATTGCCAATCCTCATAAAGCAGATGCGGCTGAAGTCTTTTTGGGATTACCAAGAACCTTTAATCTTGGCTTAAGCTTAAGGTACTAAGCCTAGTTATTTTCATTCAAATTAACCAAAAGCCCTCCCCAATTTTACAGGAGGGCTTTTGTTTTTCACGGCTGTCAGGACAAAATGAGAAGATGACATGGAAAAAAGAACCAAGCAACCATCGTCGCGTAGCTGTTTTTTGTGCGGCAGAGAAAATGATTTTGGCTTAAAAATGGAATGGTACAACAATCAGGATTTAAATCAAATTGAAGCCACAGTTACCATCCCTGAACATTTTAACGGTTACCCGGGCGTTGCTCACGGCGGCATTGTCGCCGCTATTCTCGATGAAACGGCTGGCAGAGCGGTTTTGCTTGATGGAAATTTTGATAATCTTTTTGTCACTTTGAAATTAGCAGTATCTTACCGCAATGTGACACCAACAAATGTCCCCTTATTTATCAAGGGCTGGATCATCAAAGGGAGTGGCAAGCGAAAAATAGTTGCCGCAGAAATCAAGCTCGCTGACGGTACAGTTACTGCCGAAGGTGAAGCGTTGGTCGCTCGCCCGCCAACGAACATTTTCAGCAAATGGGAACCAGAAAGAAAATATTGGAAGGTCTATGAAGAATAAGACTGGATTGGTAGTATCAAACTTGTACAAAATATTCACCAGTGAAGAAAAATGCCGCAAAAAGTTCTTGACTTTGAAGGGCAAAAATATTATATTTGCACCAACATCGCGGGGTGGAGCAGTTGGTAGCTCGTTGGGCTCATAACCCAAAGGCCGGAGGTCCGAATCCTCCCCCCGCTACTACTTATTAGGGATCTTGATTTTTTCATGATCCCTTTTTTGC
>CAZNDR010000500.1:0-3611 GCA_964571835.1 uncultured Cytophagia bacterium
CCTCTTTTTTTTTTGTTGACATTAAAATCTTTAATTGATATATTGACAATCATTTTTCACAAAAAAAAACATTGAACTGCTTCTATGCTGATTCAAAAATTTTAACTTCTTTTGAAAAATTAATAAATGAAAAACCTTGAAATTGCTGAAATCTTTTCCAAGATGGCAGATATCTTGGAATTAAAAGAAGAAAACATATTTAAGATAAACGCCTATCGCAAAGCCAGCCGGATTCTCACGGACATGAAAGATGACGTTGAGCAGTTGAGCAGATCTAATGCACTGAGAGAAATTCCTGGCTTTGGTAAGGCAATAGTTGGCAAGATTGATGAATATCTGGACACCGGAAAAATAGTTCGATACGAAGAATTAAAAACTGAAATTCCCAAGGATCTGAATAAGCTATTAAAAATTCAAAATCTTGGACCAAAGACGGTTATTTTGGCTTATAAAAAGTTTAAGGTAAGAAATATAGAAGATTTGCAGCGTGTTCTCGATGACGGTAGCTTTGAGAAGTTGCCGGGAATGGGTGCAAAAAAGATTGAAAGCATCAAAAAAAACTTAAAATATTTTCTGAATTCACAGAAGCGAATTTCGCTCGGCTCAGCCTTGCCAATTGCCGAAGAAATAATTGACAAGCTAAATCAACAAATAACTTTGGAAAATATTTCAGTAGCAGGTTCGCTGAGAAGAAATAAAGAGACAGTAGGCGATATTGATATTGTAGTTGCTTCCAATTTTAAAAAGGTTATGGATGTTTTCGTGCAATTGCCTGGCGTTACCGAAATATTAGGCAAAGGTGAAACAAAATCATCGGTTAGAATAAATGAGGCTTTTCAAGTTGACCTTCGCGTTGTTGCTGGCGAGTCTTTTGGCGCGGCATTGCAATATTTTACCGGCTCACAGGCGCACAATATCAAATTGAGAGGCTTAGCAAAAATGCAAGGCTTGAAGATTAATGAATACGGTGTTTTTAAAAGCGAAACTAAAATTGCTGGAGCAAACGAAGAGGAATTCTATGGAGAATTAGGAATGCTTTGGATTCCTCCGGAATTAAGAGAGGACAGGGGAGAGATTGAACTCGCTTGTCAACATAAGCTTCCTATTTTAATTGAGCGCAGCGATATTAAAGGTGATCTGCATGTGCATTCAAATTATAGTGATGGTCACTCTACTATCAGAGAATTGGCTATTAAAGCACAGGAATTAGGCTATGAATATTTGGCTATCTGCGACCACTCAAAAGCTTCCAATTATGCCAATGGAGTCAATGAAGAACGTCTCTTTTGTGAAATGCATGAGATCGATAAGTTAAATAACCAGCTAAAAGATTTCAAAATTCTAAAAGGAACTGAAGTTGATATTTTGCCGGATGGTTCTTTAGATTTTTCAGATGAAATTTTAAAACAACTGGACATTGTTGTCGCATCTATTCATTCTGCCTTCAACCAAAATCCAACTGATCGCATCATTAAAGCAATTAAAAATCCTTATGTAGATATTATTGCCCATCCTACAGGAAGGCTGATCAATATCAGAGAGGGTTATGAGATTGACCTTGACAAAATTTTTCAACAAGCAAAAATTACTGGAACGGCCATTGAGCTAAACAGCCACCCTGATCGTCTTGATCTGAACGATGTAAGCGTTAAAAGAGCTGCTGAGTTGGGAGTTAAAATTGCTGTGAATACAGATGCTCATCAAGCAGTACAATTGATGAATATTAAATATGGCATTGGTACTGCGAGGCGTGGTTGGCTAACGAAAAATAATGTACAGAATTGTTTGAGCTTGCACGAACTTCTTCAATGGCGAGCGGAAAGGCATAATAAATGTTGAGCACAATATCTAAAAAGATTTGTTTTTCATTGAAGTTATTCTTCATCCTCTGTATTTTACTCTTTCATTTGACATTTTCCAACGCCAGAGCATCGGTCCGCGGCAAAAATGGCATGGTGGTCACCTCCGAACCAATTGCCACGCAAGTGGGCATTAATATTTTAAAACAAGGTGGTAATGCTGTAGATGCTGCTGTTGCCGTCGGATTTGCTTTGTCTGTCACTTATCCCACTGCTGGCAATTTAGGCGGCGGAGGTTTCATGCTCATTCGATTTCCTAATGGAAACGTAACGGCCATTGATTTTAGGGAAACAGCACCATCTAAATCTTTTGCAGCGATGTACGAGGATGATAAAGGCAATATTATTGCAGAAAAAAGCACTTTAGGTTATTTGGCATGCGGAGTTCCTGGCAGCGTCGCTGGCTTGACAATGGCATTAGAAAAATATGGCACGAAAAGCTTAAGCGAAATAATGAAACCAGCGTTATTGCTGGCAAAAAATGGTTTTCCTGTTTCTCATGAGTTTCACGAAGATTTAATCCGATTACAAAAAACGTTTAAAAAATTTCCATCATCCAGCAAAATTTTTATTAAAAATGACCGCGATGTTTATGAAGAAGGAGATATCTTTAGACAGGGAGATTTATATGCAACCTTAAAAATGATCTCCAAAAATGGTGCTAAAGGTTTCTATGAAGGAAAAATAGCGCACTTAATTATAAAGGACATGGAAAAAAATCATGGCTTAATCAGCCTTGCTGATTTGAAAAATTACCGCGCTATTGAAAGAAGAGCGGTAAAAGGGAGGTATCGAGGCTATGACGTCATTTCGATAGCGCCACCCTCTTCGGGGGGAATTGCTATCATTATGAGTCTGAATATTCTGGAAAATTACGATTTGAAACAACTCGGCTTGAATTCATCTCGCTACCTTCATCTTTTAGTTGAGACACTAAAAAATGTTTATGCCAACAGAGCATATTTTCTTGGTGACGCTGATTTCGTTAATATTCCTCTGGATCATTTGCTGAGCACATCTTATGCAAAAGAAATATCCACAAGGATTAAATTTAATTCAACGACTCCAGCCGATAGTCTGATGATTGCTAATCCTTTTAGTTTTGAAGGAAATCATACGACTCATTACAATGTAGTCGATCAAGCCGGAATGGTCGTCGCAGTGACAACGACGATCAATAGTGGGTACGGCAGCAAAGCAATTGTTGACGGTGCTGGCTTTTTATTGAATAATGAGATGGATGACTTTTCCATAAAACCTGATAAGACGAATAGCCATGAGTTAGTTGCCTACAAACCAAATGAAATTGCGGCTGGCAAAAGAATGCTTTCATCAATGTCGCCAACCATCATTACAAAAGATGGCGACTTCCTGATGGCAGTTGGCGCAATGGGAGGTCAAAAAATTATCACTGCAACATTGCAGGCTATTATAAATGTCATTGATTTTGATATGCCAATTCAAGAAGCAATTGATGCACCGAGAATTCATCATCAATGGAAGCCTGATAGATTATATTTTGAGAGGCTTAGAATTCCTGCTGATGTAATAGAAAATCTTTCTAAGCTGGGACATGAGCTTGATGAAATGGATTACGGTTCAGAAGTAACCGCGATTTTTAAAAATAATAAAGAAAAAATTTATTTTGGTGCGGCTGACTTTCGCTGGCATGGTGCGGCAATAGGCTATTAATTAAGTTTTGGTAATTTTAACGCAATGAAAAAATTGCTGACATGGTCGGAAATTCTGTCG
>CAZNDR010000501.1:0-3608 GCA_964571835.1 uncultured Cytophagia bacterium
AGACGGCAGTGAAGAATTAGGATCGCAGTGTACCATCACACTTAATCCGGCTACCAGCTACTCCGAAGAATTTTTCATTAAAACTGTACAAAATGGTATGGCGATTGAAGAAGCCGATATTCGCGTGCTAAAATATCTTCGAACCGTCACCTCGGATGATTCGGGGAGATTTAGCTTTAAAAATATCGCCGCCGGAAAATACTATATTTATTCTCCAATTGTTTATGAAATCCGCCAACCTGGTGGCGGATATGCAAAGACGAATGCTTATGTTTATGAGACAGTTTATGTTCGCGAGGGACAGAAGCAGACAATGGTATTGAGGATAAAATAAATAAATCTTGTCAGAAGCTTTTTGTTTAGTATTAACCAAAGAGCGGCTTAGTGCCAATTTCAGCAACTTGACAATTGATAATTGGTCATGAAGAGGTTTTGTCAAGGTTAAAATAATAAGCGATTTTAAAAATAAAGTACCCTGCCTGCAATTTTGACGAACTACGTCATGTTTTATTAACAAGCTCCAATAACTTCAGCGCGCTCTCCTTTCCCAATTCGTCCACTTCTAACGCCGGTCCCACGCACGACGGGCAGCCCGATTTGCAGGGGCATTCGAGTATCAATTTTTTTGCTGCCGCTAACAGCTCATCATGGACATAAAAAAGTTTCCGACTAAATCCAACTCCGCCAGGATAGGATTCGTAAATGTAGATAGTCGGCTTTTTGGTGAAGGTGGCTTTGATCATGGGCACAGTGCGTAAATCGCCAGGATCTGCCATCACATAAAATGGCGCGACGTTTCCTAACACGTTTGCCAGCGCTTTGAGCGCATTGCCCAGATCGTCGTGGGTCATCTTCAGCGACTGGTTTGTTTTTTCGTCAAACTCCAGCCAGTAGGCAGTGGTGTGCATTTCGATTTCTGGCAAATGGATGTTGCCCATGCCGATATTTTCGTGCGTGTGAAATTTGATTTTTTTGTACGCCGTAGCGACAGTGGTCACACTGACTTCGCCGTGAGCTTTAGCTGCGCCGGCAACAGCTTGGTTTTCGAAGACATCCAGCACTTTGAGATTGGTTTCCGAATGGGCATCGGTGTAGTGATCGACTTCCACTTCGTGAACATAGGCTTTGCGCCTATCCCAGTCTAATTTGTCCACGTGGTACTGTTTGCTTTCGTGAATGTAAATGGCGTCTTCGTAGATGAGCAAAGGAGCGCCGAAATAGTCCACTTCGCCGATGACGCGGTCATCGTGAGTCGTGTCGATGATGACAAAATTTTCTGGTGAAGCACTGCGCAGGCTGATTTCCTGCGCTGGATAAATTTCACTGGTCCAGTGCCAGCGGTTTTCGGCGTGATGCAGCACACCGTTTTCTTCCAGGTAGGCCAGCATATCCTGAGTGGCATCCAGACCGAATTGTTCGCCATCTTCAAACGGCAATTCAAAAGCAGCACATTTGAGATGGCTCATGAGAATGATCAAATTATTGGGATCGACGATGCCCGTCTCCGGCGACCGGCCGAAAAGGTATTCGGGATGGTTGATGATGAACTGATCCAGCGGCGCGCTGGAGGCGACGAGAATCGCCACTGATGTTTCCGCCCGGCGTCCGGCTCTGCCCGCTTGCTGCCACGAGCTGATTATCGTGCCCGGATAGCCCGCCATCAGGCACGCCGAGAGCTGGCCAATGTCAATCCCCAATTCCAAGGCATTGGTGCTCACCACGCCGAGAATCTCGCCGCTGCGCAATCCCTGTTCAATAGCTCTGCGTTCCAGCGGCAAATAGCCACCGCGATAACCGCGGATCAGATTGGCTGATTTTTTAAATTTTTTTATCATTTCTTTTAGATAGGTAACCAAAATTTCCACGCGTAGCCGGCTGCGGGCAAAAACGATGGTTTGAATGTTGGAGCTTAAAAATTTCGCTGCCAATTTTTGTGTCTCATTAATGACCGAGCGGCGAATACCCAATTCAAAATTGACCACTGGCGGATTATAGAGCAAAAAATGTTTTTCCCCACGCGGCGCACCGTTGTTGTCGATCAACTCTACTTGACTTTCAATAATTTTCTCGCTCAATTCTTTGGGATTGCCGATGGTGGCGGAACAGCAAATGAACTGCGGACTGCTACCGTAAAACTGGCAAATCCGTTTCAGACGGCGCAGAATATTTGCCAGATGACTGCCAAACACGCCACGGTAGTGATGCACTTCATCGACTACGACAAACTGCAAATTCTCGAATAGTTTTATCCATTTGGTGTGATGTGGCAAAATGCCCTGATGCAGCATGTCCGGGTTGGTGATGACGATGTGGCCAGCCGTGCGAATTGCCTGACGGGCCGAGGCTGGCGTATCGCCATCAAAGGTGTAGGTTTTGATATTCCTGCCCAAAGCGTGCGACAGATCGTACAACTCGGTCAATTGATCTTGCGACAGCGCTTTGGTGGGAAACAGGTATAAGGCGCGAGCTTCAGGATTATTGATCAACGTATTCAGCACTGGCACATTGTAACAAAGCGTTTTTCCTGAAGCAGTTGGCGTAACCACCACCACATTTTTTTTTGATAAAATAGCCTCAATCGCTGACGCCTGATGGCTATACAATTTATTAATGCCGCAGGCCTGAAGCTTTTCGATTAATTCAGGGTGAATCAATTTAGGAAATTCAGCAAATTGGGCAGCTTGCTGCGGTATTTTTTGCCAGTGGGTGATGTTGGCTAAAATTTCCGGGTCATTGCGGATGACATCGAGGATTTGTTCAATGGTCATGATTGGTCCTTAGCCTGGCAGCGGTCTGCAATTGGTTCTTTTGGGGTGGCTAATTTTTTTGAAAATTAATCAATTTGGAAATGATTGTCAAGGAATATCTTTTATTGAATTTTGCTTATGAATTTTGAGAGCGAAAATTAACTTGCAATTATAACAATTTGTAGCCATAGTTAAGGGCATATTTGATTTGCCAATTTATAAAAATATTTTTCTTCGGAAAGTAAGATGGATTTTCAAATGGGAGCTCTTGGTTCAATAATCTCCTCTTGGAAAATCTGCAAAAGTTTTAAACTGCAGGTGATTTAATTTCTGCTACAACTCGGCTTCCTAATTTTGACTCTGGATCGCTAAGTTAGGAAGGTGAAATAATGTATAGCATTTAGTACAATTTTATTGACTGGTTTTTCAGCAAACGAAAACAGGAGGAAATTGAAGGAACGAAAAATTTATAACCGAATTGGATGAAGAAGGGCGAATTATTCTTCCCCATGAGGCAATAAACAGATTGCAGTTATTGCCAGGTATGAGATTAATCATTGAAGAAAAAAAGGCAAAATTATTATCGAGCTTGAAAATGAAGAAACAAGATTAAGTGAGCAAAATGGAATATTAATTGCTGATGGAAAACTGACGGTTGAGATTACGGATATGGTGCAGAGGAGTCGAGCAGAAAGAATAGCGAGCCTTTAAGAGGATTCGTTAAAATGAAAGTCCTTTTTGATACCAGTGTTTTGATAGCAGCATTACTGAATGCACGACCAAGACACTTAATCGCAATAAAATGCCTTGGTAAAGCTAATGAGAAAACAATTGATGGGTATGGTTGCACTCATGCCCATT
>CAZNDR010000502.1:0-3607 GCA_964571835.1 uncultured Cytophagia bacterium
GAGTCACGAAAGTAGCTAATTTGAGTGATTATTGTGAGAGTTTGCGCGGCACAATGGCAGATACCAAAGTGTTCTTTTTAGAAGGCAAGGAAGCTGGCGGCAAATTGTTACTCATTGGCAACACACATTCTAATGAGCCGGCGGCTCTGTTGACAGCCCTGCTATTTATCGAAAATGCCATGCTGGAAAAAGGCACGCTGATCGTCATTCCCCAATTCAATAACAGCGGCAGTCGCAATACCAAACCCGGTGATGGCTATCCACTTTTTTTTGCTATTCCAACTCCTTGGGGCGCCAAAAAATTCAGAATGGGAGACCGTAATGCAGCGCCATTGGACCAATGGCCTGACCCAGATGTTTATGTGCATTTTCCTGATAAGCAATTGTTGTCGTTTCTTGACGTCAGAAATACCAACCGCACCTGGCCTGGCCGAGAAAATGGCACGCTGATGGAACGAGTCACCTTCGCTGCCATGAAACTCATGAAAAGAGAAAAGGTCGATGTGGCAATCGACCTGCACGGCGCTGAGACGATGTTTCCGGTAACTAACTGCATCGTGGCGCCGGATAAGTC
This sequence comes from uncultured Cytophagia bacterium, assembly GCA_964571835.1. GTDB lineage: Bacteria > Zhuqueibacterota > Zhuqueibacteria > Thermofontimicrobiales > Thermofontimicrobiaceae > CAZNDR01. The sequence goes on from CAZNDR010000502.1 coordinate 575, forward strand.
AATCAGCATTGCCACAATGGCTTCACTGACGGTGATGGCGATGGAAGGTTTTGAAAATCATGTCGAACCGTCGCCTCAAGGATTTCGCGGCTTATCCCATCGCGAAATTGGCGACTATTCCGATACTTTGCCTTTTCTATTAGAAGCGCCGATTCCTTTTCTCGATCAGCCAACCGGTCCCAAGACCGTAGAATTTTTGCTTCAGGGCAAAGATCCTTTGTTGCTCAGCCTGGCAAGACAAAAAAAACTGTTTGTACCTTATGATTCCACTGGCTGGTCCACCGAAAAACAAGTGGGGCAGCATTGTTCGGTAACGCTGGAAATTGTGAATCAATTTTCGTTATACAATCCGGAGCGGGCAATGAGGCTAAGCAATGTTCCTCGTTATGCTGAAATCTTGGCAAAAGGAGTAGGCTATTTTTATCACGATCCCCAAAAAGCGAACCAAGGGAAGGTTCATTTTAATTGAAAAGCTGCGGAGGTAAAAGTGAATGTTTTCAGCAATCAATCTATTATGCAGCCGCTAAAAAAGCTCAGGCAATAATAGGAGTGCCAAACAAATCGTCGGCGAGCTGAATTATTTTTCAAACGAGTGGAAATTAGCAATCATATTCTTTAACAGATAGATTGAGTAGCGAATGCCGGTAGGCTTTAGTTCCTGAATTAAAAGCTGATGCGCGAAAGCTCAAATAGTCGTATCTGGCAGGCGCCGTCATAAATGGCAATGCTGGTCAGGCAAAGCTAGTAAAAGAAATTTGTCACCAATTATTTTTAATAGGCTCAAATCATCTGGAAGCTTAGTACACCAATTCATAATTCCTTATAGGATTAATAAAAGGCTTACGCCTTAATTCCAGTCCGACAGAATAAGCAAAGCAAAATGGATTTAATCCGTAAGGATTTTATTTGTTGAGGATCAACTGACCTTGCGCCCCTATAAGAATTTTTGAAATGAAGCACTTAGGAGCAGTTGAGCAACAAGTATCAGTGATAAAATTTTCTCTAAATAGTAATCCTTCGTCCTATCTTAAGCAAAACCGAAAATTAAATAAAATAATTTTTGCTTCTGCTGTCATTAGTATTTTGGCATTTATTTTACTGCAAGTTGTTTCGCCAAACAAAGCGAAAAACCGTTCCCCTGCCGAATTGAGTGCTGCTTTGCTCATGGAAAAAGCGATGACTGCAATTGTATCATTCCGAGAACAGACCGTAAGCCAAATCGATGAAATTGCCGATCCTAACCGTACCGGACTGATTGGGACAGAGCTTTCACCGCTGACCACAACTTTGGGACAGCTTGAAGCTAAACGCACTACGACAAATCCCAATTTTGCTGGGCTGATTGTTCATCTGTTAGACCAAGCCGGCGTATCGTCGGGCGATACTATTGCCATCGGTGCTTCCGCCTCCTTTCCAGCGCTCGTTATCGCTGCGCTGGCGGCAGCTCAAGCTAAACAAGTAATTCCTCTTACTATTTTATCGTTAGGTGCCTCTTCATTTGGCGCCAATGTGCTAGAGTTTAACCTGCTCGATATTTATCAATTATTAATCAAAGAAAAAATTTTGGCCACGTTTCCCCTTATGATCTCGTTGGGCGGAGAGAAAGATATCGGTGAAGATTTTCCGCCAGAAATTCGAAGTTACTTATTGAAGCAAATTAATGCCAGCGGTGTTGACTATTTTTACGAGCCAGATTTACCAGAAAATGTAGCCTTGCGAATGAATTTTTATCAGCCGGATTCTCTGAGCCGACAAATTGCTGCTTTTATTAATATCGGCGGCAGTCTGGCAAATTTAGGTACCAGTGAAAAAGCGCTCAAAGTCAAGCCCGGTTTGAATACTCAAATCACGGATCTGCCACCGCCCAAAGAGCGTGGAGTGCTTTTTCAAATGGCGGCGCATCATATTCCTGTCATCCATTTGCTCAATATTCGAGATCTGTGCTGGCAGTACAGATTGCCCTGGGATCCGCTGCCCTTGCCAAAAGCTGGTGAGTTCGTTATCAAATCGCCGGATGTTAATGATGATTTGGCTTTGTGGTCGATAGCGGTTATCTATTTTCTTATTTTGGTCTCATTAATCTTGCTGGGGAGAAGATAGATTTGCTGGACAACGATTTATCGTTGCTTGTTGGATTGAAATCAAAGATAGACGTGATCAGTTTGAATTTCGACTTATTTCTTCAGTTTCAATAAAATTACTTAATTGTTGCTCTGTTTCAAGCTTGAAGCCAACCGACCGTTTGGAGAATTGGCCAGGCCCCGGATAATTTTCCAATCGTGAATTTAATTGGGCAATTGCCTCTTTTTGTTTATTAGGTAAGCTGGAATGTTTTGCATTCAGGAGGAATATTGCATGACGACAATGAGAAAGATGGGTTTAGGCATTGTTGGCTGCGGCACCATTTCCGATATTCATGCTCAGGCAATTTTAGCTTGTGGTAATGCCTTGCTGGTCTGTGTTTTCAGCCGCGACCGGAAAAAGGCGCAGTTGGTCGGCGAGAAATACGGTGTTCCATTTTTTACCGAGTGGGAAGAATTTATCTGCCATAATAAATTAGAGGTAGTGTCCATTTGTACGCCCAACGGAACTCATCTGGAATATGTCCAGAAAGTAGCTGAAGCAGGAAAACACGTGGTGATCGAAAAGCCCATTGAGGTAACGATAGAACGGGGAAAGAAAATTGTTGACCTGTGTCGGAAAAATGGCGTGCGGCTGGCAGTCATTTTTCAGAACCGGTTTTTACCAGCAGTTCAAAGAATCAGAGAAATAATCGAAAAGGGAGAATTAGGCAGAATATTTCATGGCAGCGCTTATATTAAATGGTACCGCGACCAGGCGTATTACGACAGCGGTTTGTGGCGTGGCACTGTGCAATTGGATGGCGGCGGCTGCTTGATTAATCAGTCGATTCATTCTATTGATCTGCTTCAGTGGTTTATGGGCGAGGTAGAATCGGTTTATGGTTTGACTGGAATTTTTGCCCATAAAAATATCGAAGGCGAGGACAATGCGGCCGCGGTGCTGCGTTTT
>CAZNDR010000503.1:0-3606 GCA_964571835.1 uncultured Cytophagia bacterium
TGATCTTTGACGGAATAGAAGTGAATGAATAGCGAATAAATAGTCGACTTGATTTTTTGGAAAATTTTACCCTCCATCGGCTGAGCGAATTTCAAGTTCGATTTATTTTGGTTTTTGGAATTTAGAAGAATTTTTTAATTGGATTTTGGTATTTGCTTTAATGCGATTGTTAGCTTTGACCCAGCTGTCTAAATAGAATTTTAAAGTTTATCTCGCGCAACGCATGAACTATTCAGATTATTGACAGCCGACTCAATTAATTAGCTTGGCGATAAGCTGCTTAAGGCAAACAACTTGCTTGATGAAAAAAATAATTCTAACAAGTTTTTTTCTTTCCTTTTTGTTGCACCTGGTGAGCGCGGCAGAAAAACGAGTTCTCATCGACTCAGTAAAAATAAATGCCGGCGTGCTGCAAATAAATTTTACTGTCGATGGCATCATCGATGACAAAGTTGCCGAAGGCTTACGCCAGGGCCTAACCAGCACCATTGAATATCAAATTCAGATGTGGGAGAAACGAAATGGTTGGATAAATAGGTTAGTGACGCAGGAGTTTGTCCGCATGAAGGTGTTTTTCGATAATTGGGAAAATAAATTTGTCATTATGAGCGCTGAAGAAAAAAGAATGACCAGTTCGTTGGAGACGGTTCGTGAAAAATGTTCACAAATCACCGCTATTGATATTCTCCCCTTGGAGAAGATCAATCTGAAAAAGAATTATTTTCTGACGGTCAAAACGATCCTGCGCCCGCTTTCAGTGGAAAACTATCAAGACATTAAAAATTGGCTCAGCGGCAGAGCAAAAAGTCTTGACCTGAAAAATTTAGATGATACAGAGCATCAAGAAAGGCAATTTAAAGGTGGGCTGTTGAAAATGTTTCTTGCCTTGACAGGTTTTGGCGATCGCATCATTTCGGGCAAAAGCAAGGAATTTACTATTAGCGACAATAACCTATTGTGGATGAAATAAATGCCCCGCCTGACAAGTTCTGGCTCATGAAAGGTGAAGAGATTTGTTGATTAAAGCAAGTTGAATAAAATTGAATCGTCTTCTGGTAGAATAAACACCAGTTTTGCAGGCTTATTTATTGGCCTGTTATTGCACCAGCAATACTATTTCACTTTTCACCCTTTTCAATAAAATTAAATATGCCTGCCCGATTGAGATAGGTAAAATACTTGTATCCCTGGGCAAGATAAAAAATAATAGTGCTAAAACAGTTACGATAACCAGTACAAAATTCTGCCGCAACCTTCACAATATAGAACCGATTCATCAGTTCTACCAATGGACGAAAGAGAAGTGGGAAGCTTGATAAAACATCCGAGGCATGTATTATCTTCTTTCACCGGCACAATGCCGCGTTTGTATCGCTTTTTGAGTTTTTCGTAGCTATATAAAAGAGGCTTTTTGATTTTAGCCGCCAACTCAGCTCGCGCTTTTGTCAGCTCTTCTTCTCTTTCAGCGTCAAAACCTAATCGTTTGACTTCTGAAATTTCATCAATCATCATATCCAAATCTTGTAAGGCAACCAGCAAATTCAACTGTTTATTTTCCAAGGTGCTACCCCTTTGATATTATATCAATAAATTCATTGAATGATTTTGCTTGCATTAATTTATTTCGATTTTTCGTTTTATTCAAAATTTCCACCATTTTGCCAAGAATGGGCAAATACATATTGTTCTCGTCCTGCGGCGGTGCAATGATCATAAAAATCAGATGCACTGGCTTGCCATCGATGGCATCATAGTCAATGCCCTCTTCAGATTTACCAAATGCAATCATGATATCCGAAGCAGAGGTGCTGCGTCCGTGCGGAATAGCGACTTTCTTGCCGATGCCAGTGCTGCCTAATCGTTCTCGCTGGTGCAGCATCTCCAAAATGATATTTTTATTTTTGAAATATTTTACCTTGACAAATTGATCGATTATTTCTTCAAATAGCTCTTTTTTCGTTTGGGCTTGAAGATTGGGAAGAAATAACTGTTCATCAAAATAGTTCACTAACTCTTCATTGGTCATATCCGTATCCTTTTTGGTTAGATTTCTTCAGCCATTATTTTTCTTAGTGCCGGCCGAATGTAAATATGATTTAAATCCAGCGAGCTTAATTCAGCAGCAATCAGTTTTATCTTCTGCTCGACTGGCAATTTTGAATTAATGATTAGCACCTTCTTATTTGGCAAGCGGCAAAGACCTCCATCAAAATCTCCCTTTTCATATCGAAGATCGATCGATAAGCTGCTAATTAAATTCTCGAAAGCTTGAAGGACATTTTCTGTTTTCATAAGCTGCTGATCATAAGTACAAATCTAAATTTTTTCGATTCATGGCGTCGACCAATTCCTTGACGTCCTGGGCTTTGCTTCTGGGGCAAAGCAGCAGTGCATCATCAGTTTCTACAACGATCAGATTTTCAATGCCAACGGCGGCAATAAATTTTTTCGGTGCATCGATAAAACATCCCTTGGAGTCGATTAAAAAATGGTTGCCGATCACCACATTTTTATGCTCATCTTTGGTCGAAATTTTATAGACTTCTTCCCAACTTCCTAAGTCGTTCCAATCAAAGTCGCCTTTTAAAACGATGACATTATTGGCATTCTCCATCACGCCATAATCAATAGAGATACTCCTAATTTGACAATAGACTTTATTGATAATTTCTTTTTCGCTTTTGGTCCCTAACGCTTGTTGAATTTCCATCAAACCATCGTACAATTCTGGCAAAGAGCGTTCAATTTCTGTTAATATTGTGGATGCTTTCCAAATAAACATGCCGCTATTCCAGAAAAAGTCACCGCTTTTTAGAAATCTTTCGGCGGTAGTTTTATCAGGTTTCTCAGCGAAAGTTTTAACTTTATAAGATTCGATGCCATTTATCGTCGCTAAGTGTTCATTTTTTTGGATGTAACCATACCCAGTTGAAGGATAGGTGGGATTAATTCCTAAGGTTACTAAACAATCGTCTTTCTTAGCCAAAGATTCTGCCACGATGAGCGCCTCTTGAAACAACCGCTCCTTTTCAATTCGATGATCAGCCGGTAATACCACCATGATGGCATCAGGATCTTTTTGTTTTAAAATAATGGCAGCTAAACCGATGCACGGCGCGGTATTTTTGCCCTTGGGTTCGATAATTAAATTATGCGATTTTAAAAAGGGAAGTTGTCTCTTGATCTCGTCTTGCTGCGGCTTGGTGGTAACAACAAAAATATTGTTGTGTGAAATTACTTGATCGAGGCGCCGGACGGTTGCCTGAATCATGGTGTGGTTATCAAAAATATTTAATAACTGTTTCGGTCTTTTCACTCTACTGCGAGGCCAGAACCTTGTCCCTATCCCTCCTGCCATAATTACCGCGTACATAGGTTTTCCTCCAATTGAAAGATATATTGTCTAAGAACGGGTATTTCTTTCATCAGCGAAAAATAAAATAACGCTACAAAAAAATTACTTTTCGTTATTAATATCAGCTTGATTTTTTTACCTATGTGACCATCACTAATGGGTGACTCGGATAACAACTTTTATTCTCACTGGACATTTTTTATTGAGCTAAAGCGCGCCAAAATTATTTTAGGCAAATGAAAATAACAAAT
>CAZNDR010000504.1:0-1144 GCA_964571835.1 uncultured Cytophagia bacterium
CCATTTAGGCCATAATGTTCCTATTTCACCGTATTCGACTGATAATAAATTTTCTCTCCATAGGAATTGTTTGATTAACATTGGCCCAAATGAGATTTTTTCTTACCCTTCAATTTCTGGAGTGTGGTATGAAACTGAAAATGATTTTTTTCATAGTTACTGTCGCCTCTCAATTATTCGCTTTAGAAAATAAATTTAATAGCACCATTCTGCCAATCGGTAATTTAGCTACCAAATTCACTTTGCTGGCAGTGGAAGCGAATAAAATTTATGAAACTATTACTGGCGAGGTTCTAAGTGAAGTTGAATTAATTGATAAATTAAGTCGATATCAGGTTATCATGCTTGGTGAAATCCATACCAGTGACTTTAATCATCAGGTGCAACTGAACATTATCAAAGGATTCGTAGATAAGGGGTACTCCGTCTGCTTGGCGCTGGAAATGTTTACCCCTGATAAAAATAGGATCTTAGCCGATTATGTGAGCAACAAAATTGATGAAGATCAGTTTCTCGACCAAGTTGATTACTTTAATTCCTGGGGACATAATTATCGCTATTACAAGCCGATTTTTGATTTTGCACGCGAAAAGAAAATCAAAATGTACGGCATCAACATTGAAAAGAAATATGCCTCAAAAATTGGTCAAAGCGGTTTCAAATCCTTGTCGCAAGAAGAGCTAAAAAATATGCCTCTGATCGACACAACGAATGTGGAGCACCGTTTTTATATCAATATGATGATGGAAGGCTTGGCAGCGACCGCACCGGCACAATTTAGCAATATTTTTGCAGCGCAATGTTTATGGGATGCGGCAATGGGAAATGGCGTCATCAAAGTATGCCACGAAAATCCGCGTTCTCAAGTAATTTTATTAGCGGGAAGTGGACATGTCGCCTATAATCTCGGCATTGGGAAAATTATTCAAGTTAGGAGTAATTTAATCTCCGCTTCGGTTCTTTGTGTCAGTGTGCCGGATTCAATTCAACCGGCGGCGATGATGAAAACAAAAAAAGATATCCAGGAAAAAGCTAATACTATTAGTGATAGTTCGACAAAAATAAATAACATGCCACATCCGCTCACAGTTATTGATAACTCCCAATCAGTTGTTGTCGCAAGCTTGGCGGACTTCTTATGGGG
>CAZNDR010000504.1:1154-3590 GCA_964571835.1 uncultured Cytophagia bacterium
CTTATGGGGCGTCCCAGAAGAAAAACAAGAAAAGTACCCAGCTTTCGGCTTTAGCCTCAGTGAAAAAAATGAACAAGGATTTTTGATAAAAATGGTATTCCCAAAATCCATCGCCGAAGAACAGGGGTTGAGACAAGGCGATATTATTCTGTCCCTTGACGAAAAACTTTTTTCTACCGTAGCGGATTTAAAGAAATATCTGAGTCATAAAAATTGGCATGACCAAATAAAATTCAAAATTTGTAGAGCCGGTGCACAATTGGGACTTGAATTTGCCATTGAGCCAATCCCAGAAAATTAGTAAAAATATGAAGAATTAATTGATATAGATTTGCTGAACTGATGAAAATAAAGCCTTCAAACATGCGCACAGCCGATCGAGCCGATTATTTATACCCACGCGTCGCATTAGCTGCGGCAAGCTTTTTTATTTGGTTCAAATTGAATAAATCAGTCCCACTCGCAGATGGATTCTACATAAGCGGCTGAGCCATCTCTCAGCCAACCATCAAGCTGGGCGATTTCTTTCAATTGCTGCCCGCGCCGGCGCGGCACTACCACAAAGCGGTGATTCAATTCAGGCAGGGCAGTCATGTCGCCCCATAGTTTCTCGAACTGAGTGACGGGATAGACATCCTCTTGTCCCTTGCCCCATCTTTTTTTGACATCTTTGATAGTGATGTAGGTCGGTATTCGTTGAGCCAAATTTCTCACCGCTTCGGCAACTTTTATTGAATCTGATAAATCAATTCGCTGCAAGCCGAAAGCAGAGAGCAGCTTATCGATATCGATCCAGGTGGTGCTGGAGTTGTAATAAGATAGTTGAAATTCCACTTCTTCATGCGGCAGAGCAAGACCTTCAATCAGCCGTACTTTCCCATCGATTCTGGCCAAGCCTCCGCCACGATCCTCGATACGGCGACTAATGACTTCTGTGGCAAAGTCAGCTCCTTGGTCAATAAACCAGCCGAGCAGCCCCGGATCAACATTCGCTCCCAGCGTGTCGATATTGTGTACCATTAAATATTTAAGATTGAAATGATTGTTTAGTAAATTTTGCAGTACGCCGTTTCTCAATAAATTGGGAATTTCATACCAATGCCCGACCGGGTGCAAGCACTGCGAGGGAAGATTATCAGTGTAATCATTTCCTTCGCCCATATTTTGCGCCCAGTCAATTAGAGCTCGATGAAGGCTTCTGATAACCTTTTGGGCTTGTTCATCTAACAATTGCTGCGGCATTTCTTCCCAGGCAAAGCGGAGGTCACGAACCATGGGGATAAGCCTCAAGCCGATAATTTTTCCAGGCGAAAGATAGACCTCTCCTTTATAGTGATAATTATTTTTCCAGGTTAGAAATTCCTCGATAGGCTCATGTGTCAAATAGCTAGTGGTAACGATATGAGGCAGGTGCACACCGCATAGGCTTGAAATTTTCTTGCTTTTGGCCAAATGCACTTCGATAAAGTTGCGATGTTTACCACCCAATTTCGAAAAATAGTTCAAAGCTTTGACCACACCAGCACCTTTTGTCCAACGGCTACCGATTCCTCCGGCTAACGAAACCACAGCAATTCGGCCAGACGCCAATGCCTCCAGGCCAAGTTTATGGTAGCGATTATCGATTCCACCAGTAGCATCGAAAATAGCATCGGCCTGAACATCTTCGATTTTGCTTCTTGCCGGAATACGATTTTGTGCCAGACCAATTCGTCCGCTACGCAAATCGGAACGAATTTGTTCATGCAGTGTTTTATCAAAACCATATTTGTCTAAAAGAGCAGCCAGATTCATCTTATTATTTTTTTGAGGCTCCGCATGCGGCAGCAAACGGTCAAAGAGATTCTGAACTATTCCAGATAATTCAGGCATAGTGCGGCATGATTGGCTAAAATTATTGAGCTCTGCTTTTCGTAATGGCGATAGTTGGTGCGACTCCACTTTTAACAATGCTGGCACTTCCAGCGTATAGTACTCCTGCGGCATTAATGCTTTTTCGTTGATTAATAAATCCGCGAAGGTTCCTTTTTCATTAATGGCAAAATTATATACTACTGGATTCATGGCGAATGGAATGGCCTTTTCCAATTGTCGTTTGGTTTTATTCATAATTTCATGGAGAAAGCCTTGCGCTTGGTGCTTTTTAGCTGGAGAAAATATAAATCCCATACCACCGCCAGATGCTCCGCCCAGCATCCAGAAACCATAGAAATTGTCTCGATAATGCTTTTGAACGCTGTCGATGATCGACTCGGTATAATAGTTCGTTGCCCAGGGAATTATTGTCTGAATCGGACCGAAAAAATTTTTTTGCGTCGCTTTGCCAATCGCTGCCACGTCGCCACGCTGCAGCAAATCCACTATTTCATCCAAAATACGCCTGGCCTGCTGACGACCTTGCCATTCAGCTTCCGAACGCAATAAATATTTTTCAGT
>CAZNDR010000505.1:0-3590 GCA_964571835.1 uncultured Cytophagia bacterium
TTGAAAATTGTTTTAGAAGGAGATGGGTGATTCAGAACCTGATTAATTTTCAGCCGGATGAAAAATGTATGTTTTGTCTTTTAATAAAAGTACCCTTGATCTGAGTTTATTGATGTCAAAATGATTCAAGACAAAAAGCATCTTATCAATTATGTTTTTTCTATTGGGCTAGCGAACTGTAATAATGATAACACCATAATGTTTTTTAAATAAATTGGGGATGGTATAGAAGAAATCTCTGTCAGTGGTTAGAAAAATGGCGTGCTTTTCTTGCGCCAATTTGAAAATAGATTTATCATCTGAACCTTCGAGTTCAGTGCCACGAATATCATAGATGGTGTAACCTTGTCGTTCTAAAATGGGCGCAATCGATTTGGGAAAATTTTCATCCAGAAAGAAATTCATTAGCTCGCAGACTCGTAAACATGTGTTTCGAAATTAGCTAGTTCACTGCCAAATTGAAGAGCGGCGTAAACGTCTTCTTTAGTGATATTGGGATAATCTTCGAGTATTTGCTCAATTGTATCGCCAGCAGACAAAGCGCCCAAAATATTGCTCACTAAAACACGGGTACCTTTGATGACCGGTTTACCGTGGCATATCTCAGGAGAAATAAAAATTCTAGCGTTCATTTTTAAATCAGCCTATTTAATCGATAAATTTATTTTGTGTTCATAAGATAAAAAAAATATCTTAATAATCAAGCAAATAAATGGAGAATGAAGTAATTATCCGGGGCAAATTTTGTGAAACACAACTACTACATCTTCACCCCAGGCCGCCTGCGGCGCTGGCAGAACACGCTTTATTTTGAAGCCATGGCCGGCGACAGCCTTAATCTTCGCGACAATTTTGACACGGGATTCAGGTTTAATTAGAAGAGGGATTGGTGGCTGGGGAGCAAGACAGAATAATTTAGGCAATTCTTTCTAGAAACACTTATAATAGGTGTAAGATAATTTATCTATCAATTGGGACGCTTTTCATAATTTTAAACCATTGGAGATACTATGGAACGAACAAACTTTTATGTTGGAGCTTTGCTGCATGATATTGGAAAATTGCTGGAGCGATCAAAAGATTATCCGATTGATCCAATCTTCCGCGAATCATCCGAGTATGGCCATGAGGCAGTTTCGGCCGCCTTTATCAGCGACTATTTTGATAAGAGTCCATTGTGCAACGTGGAAATACGAGATTTGGTCTGGCAGCACCACAAAAAAAATGTTCCGAACGAATACTGTAAAATCCTGCAGATTGCTGACTGGTTGTCTTCAGGTGAACGGCGAAAACAGGAATCAGGTGAAACGTCTGCTGAATATAACAAGGTTGCATTGCAGAGTATTTTCTCGATTTTATTCCAGCAACAGGAGAAGTGGGCTTATCCCTTGACTTATTTGCAGGCTGATGAAGATACCTTATTCCCCCGGCAAAATGGTTCCGAAATCCACGTAAATGATTATCAAAATCTTTCAAGAAGCTTTTGTAACGAATTCACCCACATTAAAAATGATCTCCAGCTCTATTCATTACTGGAAAAATACACCTGGGCGATTCCATCGGCAACGCCTAATATAAAATCAAAAAGCCGGGCGGATATCAGTTTGTTCGATCATAGCCGTACAACAGCCGCCATCGCCTTATGCCTATTGGATCAGTTTGAGCTAGGCTTTATGTCGCATGCTTCAATGATAGATCCTGCCAACATTTTGCTGGATAAAACTTATCATTTTCTTCTTGTCGGTGGTGACTTTAGTGGCGTGCAAGATTTCATCTTTAATGTATCTTCGAAACGAGCGGCAAAAAGTTTAAAGGGACGATCTTTTTATCTCGATCTTTTATCTGAGGTGATTTGCCGCTTTCTCATCAAACAATTAAATCTAAAAGAGGCCAATATTCTGTACAATGGTGGTGCGAATTTTTATATTTTGATGCCATACTCAAAAAAGCAGCAATTGGTCGACTTATACCACTATCTCTCAAAATTATTATTGCAGGCTCATTTTGGAAAATTGTATTTAGCCATGGAAACTTTGCCGCTAAAACCGATGGACTTTTTATTTACTAATAGTCATAATGGGAAAAAGGGCTTCAGTGAAAAATGGCGGCAGGTTGGTGAGCGTGTTGGATTAAAGAAATTGCAGCGCTATAAAGAAATTTCGCTGGAAGATGTTTTTAAAGTATGGAGCGGGAATGAAATGCCTGAATGTCCAATTTGTCACAGTGATATGAAAGCACCTAAACCGATTGAGGCAGGAAAAGATGAATTTATTTGTACAATGTGCGACAGTTTCAGTCAGTTGACTGAAAAACTCAAATGTGCCAAGGGGCTGCGAATTAGTGAACTGCGAACGTCGGTGGACTTGTCCGCCGTTGATTTCGATTTTCCCAACGGCTATCGAGACGTTTTTGCTGCCCTTGGTTTCGAATGCTCTTTACTGGAAAAATTTGGTCACACAGAACAAACGCTCGTATTCAATGATACCAATTTTATACCGGGATCAGGCTTTCGGTTTGGTGTGTTTCGGCTGCCAGGAGACTCCTTTGATGAGCTAGCTCAACGAGCCGCAGGTGCCAAAAAGCTTGCGCTGCTGAAAATTGATGTCGATAATTTGGGACAGCTTTTTCAAAAAGGATTACTGCCTGAAAATAATACAATTTCCCGCGTCGCATCTATCAGCCGAGAGTTAAGGCTGTTCTTCGAAGGCTATTTAGCCAGATTGCTGCAAACCGATGACTATCGGGATACTATTTATCCGGTTTTTTCTGGTGGCGATGATACTTTTTTAGTGGGGGCTTGGAATCAGATTTTAGAACTGGCGGCAGTTATCCGCACAAAATTTGGCGAGTTTGTCTGTCAGAATCCCCATATTACTTTGTCTGCCGGGATTGTTATTGTCGATGAAAAATTTCCCATCATTCGCGGCGCAGCGTTGGCAGAAGAAGCGCTGCACAAGGCAAAACAGTATCAACAAGGTCTGAAGGATAAAATTTGCTTGTTTGGTTTTGTTTTTACCTGGGATGAATTTAATTATATTTTAGAGATTAAAGATATTTTAGTGGCTTTGATTAAGGAGATGGGTGAATCGCGATCACTGCTTCAAAAAATCATGAATAGTTCCCGTGGTTTTTCGAGATTATTAGCTGCATCTGACAAAGGTAAAATTCCCTTAGAACGATTTTGGCGGTTTGCTTATTATTTAAGAACGATCAAAGATCATAAGAAAGCAGAAAAATTGGTTTCTATCTATGAAAATATGTTGATAAAACATTTTACTAAAAAAGCGAAGATTTCAATAATGATAATTCCTGTGTCATGCCGTTGGGCCGAACTACAAACAAGAAATCTAAATCATTGAAAATCTTGCATCATTAATTTTAGTAGTTTGTCTAGGGTGACGAAGATTTATAATTTTTTAAAGGAGAATAACAATGAGTGAAGGGAAATATTTGGAAGATTATTTCACAAAAAACACAGTTCTTCAACAAGCTAATTTGGACTATAGAAAATATATCGATAAAGTAAAAGCTTACTCACAGGAACTGGTAAAAAATAGAATTACTGCTTCACAAATGCGGAATATATTTTC
>CAZNDR010000506.1:0-3577 GCA_964571835.1 uncultured Cytophagia bacterium
CTTCATAATCCAGGTCATGCAACAATCCTGCCAAGCCCCAGCGATGCTGATCTTCCTTTAAATGATTTGCCAGTCCTTTCATTACTGCTTCTACTGCCAGCACGTGCTTGAACAAATTTTGGTTGGAAATTTTCGCCTTGGCCAATTCATAGGCCTCTTCACGTTCCATTTAAACTCCATTTATTTTTCTGTGCCAAAATTATTTGATGCAAAAGCTAAAAGAAACGACAAAACTTTGATCTCCCATAGAAATGCTTGGCCTTAACTGGACATACGCTAGCTCTGGGCTTTCATCAAAATCAGCTAATTGCGCATCAACATAAGCATCGCCCATACTATAAAGTATCACGCCAACCAGCCACCAAACCGAAATGTTTCTATTTTCAATGTAAAAATTTCGCTCAATTTCAGCGCTGCTTTTTACCAATTTTTGATTAAGGTAAATAGCATTTGCTAACAACCCTGTCTCGCCACAGAAAATTGCCAAAGATTTGAATTTTTTGTTATTGTACCACTGCCCCAATCCCGGAAAAAGAATCGACCGAACCATGGCACCGGCTGGTGTTTTTTTCTTGAGCTTTACGCTATCAGAATTCACCAGCGCTTTTTTCGGGATGACTGCTACACTATCTTTGGTTGAATTGTGTGCAAAACAGGGATTACTTGCCAATAGCAATAATACAAAAAGTGCCTTATTAAAAATAGCTGCCTTTTTCATGTTAGTAAATTGTTAATTTTCTCGACGTCTGGTTCGAATCTGTTTAGCTGGCCATTTTTATCCTTCATCTGACCACTTTCTATTTTCTACTTATCCCTGTTTCATCTGCGCTTAAAATTTGCTGCTTTCCCTTGTCCAAAATATTATGTCTCATTTTTAAAAATTATTTTTCATCGATCTCTTCAAAATCGACATCTTCGATGTCAGCATTCGATAAATCTAAAGGATCAGATTCTTGCCGACTTCTTTTGGCTGATTCATTAATTGCAGGTCGATGAAAAAAATTTTTTAGAACATTACTAATTAAATAAACAGCAATGACTATTAAAATAAGTCTCAGTAACGACATGATAGCTCCCTAATTTCAATTTTCAAAAACAATTCTGCCTTTTATATCAGACAGAAGAAGGTCTACTATTTTATTAAAATCTTTTTCATCTTCCACAAAATCCATATTAGCCACATTGATAATCATCAGGGGAGTTTGGTTGTAGAGATTAAAAAATTTATTATAGGCTTTATTCAATGCCTCAATATATTCAAATTTTATTTCTCTTTCAAAAGGGCGATCTCTTTTTTTAATATTTTTCATCAAACGATCTGGAGACGATTTCAGATAAATGACCAAATCTGGTTTGGGAATGTCACGTTCCATCAAGTTGACAATTTTTTCGTATAACAAAAGCTCCCGATCTTCAAGGTTCAAATAAGCAAAAATTTTGTCTTTGGCAAAAATATAATCAGAGACCAGCAACTGATGAAAAAGCTCGCGTTGAGGCAATTCTTGCTGCTGTCGATAGCGACTCAACAAGAAAAACATTTGTGTTTGAAAGGCATACCTCTTGGGATCACGATAAAAATCGACCAAAAAAGGATTTTCTTCAACAATCTCATAAACAGCTTTGCCCTTAAAACGACTGCACAACATATTAACCAGTGTTGTTTTGCCAACACCGATGACACCGTCGATTGCAATATAAGCTTGATTTACGTTCATGCAAATTAATTTAAAAAAATCCATTTTTGTTGATTCTGGTCACCTTTAAAATATCAGGGCATTCAGTCAACATTTCTTTTAAACTTTTCTTCGATTCCGGATGAACATAGTTTTGGGCAATCTCTGCCAGCGGAATTAAAACAAATTTCCGTAAAGGCATTTGTTCGTGCGGAATAGTCAAATTATCCAGTTGCAGCACCACATTGTGATAACTCAGAATATCTATGTCAATGATTCGGGGTCCCCAATGGAAGGTCTTTTTTCTCCCCATCTGCAATTCAATATTTTGCAGAAAAGCCAGCAACAAAGTTGGCTTCCACCAAGTTTGAATTTCAATCACCATATTTAAAAATTTTGGCTGATCAATAAAGCCGTTGGGCTCGGTTTCATAAATTGAGGAGGCGGCCACAATTTTCACTTCGTCGCTGGTTGAAATAAGCGTCAAGCAGTCCGCTAAATTTTTTTCTCGCTCACCGAGATTGGTTCCCAAGCCTAAATAAATGCCTTGCATGCACAAACATTTCAAGCTGTTCTTTAAGTACAAAAATTGATGAGGCTAAATATAGGAAAACATATTAATTTTGTCAAGCTAAAAAAAAGCCCTGATATTATTACATATCAGGGCTTTTCTATTATCTGAATCAATAGTTATTATTTTAGTACATTCCGCCGCCACCGGGAGGCATAGGCGGAGTTGGCGGCTCTTTTTCAGGCTTTTCGACTACCGTCGCTTCAGTCATCAGCATTAAACCGGTTATGCTCGCCGCATTTTCCAGCGCAATTCGAGATACTTTAGTTGGGTCAATAATTCCCGCTTCCATCAAATCTTCGAATTTATCGTCTTCAGCATTAAAGCCGAAAGCGCCCTTGCCTTCTTTTACTTTTTGAACGACAATTGAACCTTCCCAGCCAGCATTTTCAGCAATCTGCCTAATTGGTTCTTCCAGCGCTCGTTTCACAATATTGACGCCGATGGCCATATCACCCGTTAGCTTTAACGAATCCAGCGCTTTCATAGCTCGAATGTACACAACGCCGCCTCCTGGCACAATTCCTTCTTCCACTGCCGCGCGAGTAGCATGAAGGGCATCTTCAACGCGGGCTTTCTTTTCTTTCATGGCAACTTCTGTGGCTGCTCCGACATTCAACACTGCAACACCACCAGCTAATTTCGCCAGTCTTTCTTGAAGTTTCTCGCGGTCATAATCAGAAGTAGTCGTTTCAATCTGTTTTTTGATTTGACCAATTCTACCTTTGATGTCGCTGGTCTTGCCAGCACCTTCCACTATGGTCGTATTATCTTTATCAACAGTGACACGCTTTGCTGAACCCAAATCTGACAGGGTCGTATTTTCCAGCTTGAAGCCAGTTTCTTCCGAAATGACTCTTCCGCCAGTCAGAACGGCTATGTCGTCCAACATCGCCTTTCTTCTATCGCCAAAGCCTGGGGCTTTCACCGCAGCCACTCTCAAGGTGCCACGGATTTTGTTAACGACTAAAGTAGCAAGTGCTTCACCTTCTATGTCTTCAGCAATAATTAAAAGTGCTCTTCCAGCTTGTGAAGTTTTCTCTAATATTGGCAGTAGGTCCTTCATTACTGAAATTTTTTTATCATGAATGAGAATATAGGGCTCATCTAACACCGCTTCCATATTTTCGGCATTGGTTACAAAATAGGGGGAAACGTAGCCGCGATCAAACTGCATACCTTCGACTACTTCCAACGTTGTATCGGTGGTCTTAGCTTCTTCCACAGTAATGACCCCATCTTTGCCGACTTTTTCCATGGCATCGGCAATCAAATCGCCAATGGTACGGTCGTTATTGGCTGAAATCGATCCCACCTGTGCGATCTCATTTTT
>CAZNDR010000507.1:0-3576 GCA_964571835.1 uncultured Cytophagia bacterium
AAACGGAGCTATTCACTTTTCATGAATAGCTCCGCCAGTTATAGCGGAGAAACTTATGCAATCCGAAATCCCGTGGGCTTTAGCCCAGACAGTTTTTTGACTGGTCATTCATATTAACAGTTTGCATGTTCCGTTCTTTTAATAATCTCATTCTGCAAATCTTCAGTCAGGTCAACAAAATAATCGCTGTAGCCGGCTACACGCACGATCAAATCTCGATAGTTATCCGGCTGCAATTGAGCTTGGCGCAAGGTATCAGCGGTAACCACATTGAATTGAATATGATGACCGTCCATTTTAAAATAGCTTCGGATCAAGTGAATTATTTTTTGAATGCCTTCATCATCAGCCAGAAATTGTGGCGAAAATTTTTGATTGAGCAAAGTGCCGCCAGTGCGCAAGTGATCGATTTTAGCGGCTGACTTAATTACCGCCGTGGGACCGTTGCGGTCAGCGCCCTGAACGGGCGAAATGCCTTCCGACAGCGGCGCAAACGCCTCTCTGCCATCCGGCGTTGCACCGACAACGCTGCCAAAATAGACGTGCACTGTGGTCGGCAATAAATTAATGCGGTAGGTTCCGCCTTTGGTATTGGGACGACCATCAACTGAATGGAAATAGGCTTCAAAAACGTGCCTTAAAATTTCATCGGCATCATTGTCATCATTGCCGTATTTTGGCGACTCCTGCAACAGCATTTTTTTCACCTCTTCGTATCCCTGAAAATTATTCTTCAACGCCTGCATCATGGTTTTCATACTCAATCGTTTTTGATCAAACACATTAAATTTTAAAGCTGCCAAACAATCGGTAATCGTTCCCATTCCCACGCCTTGCACGTAAGAAGTGTTATATTTAGCGCCGCCCGCATTGTAATCTTTTCCGTTCATGATACAATCATCAATGAGCAGCGACATAAACGGCGCCGGCATGTACTCGGCGTACAATCGTTCGATGATAATATTTCCCTTAATTTTTATGTCAACGAAATAATTGAGCTGCTTTTGAAACGCTTCGAACAAATGGTGATAAGTAGCAAAACTGATGGCTTGACCGGCTTCCAGCCCAATTTTCTTTCCTGTCCTTGGATCAATTCCATTGTTGAGCGTTATCTCCAAAACTTTGACCAGATTGAAATAGCCAGTTAAGATATAGCTTTCCTTGCCAAAAGCGCCGGTTTCGACGCAGCCACTGCAACCACCATTACGGGCATCTAGGATGTCCTTTCCCTGACGCAGCAATTCTTGAATAATGGCTTCGCTATTAAAAATAGATGGCTGACCAAAACCAGTCCTGACAATTTCCAGCGCCCGTTTGATGAAACGGTCCGGGTTCTTTTTGCTCAATTGAACCATGGAGCTGGGTTGTAGCAGGCGCATCTCTTCAATCACATCCAGTATCAGATAAGTTAATTCGTTGACTGCATTTTCACCATCCGCGGTGACTCCACCCACGTTGATCAAGCAAAAATCGGTGTAGGTATTGCTTTCCTGAGCCGTCACCCCGACCTTGGGCGGCGCTGGCTGATTGTTGAATTTAATCCAAAAGGCTTGTAGCAATTCTCGGGCTTTGTCTTTGGTCAAAATGCCATACTCCAAATCGCGTTGATAAAACGGATAAAGATGCTGATCCAGCCTGCCGGGATTGAAAGAGTCCCAAGTATTCAATTCGATGATCACTCCAAGATGAACGAACCAATAATATTGCAGTGCTTCCCAGAAATTTTGCGGCGGGTAAGCTGGCACGCGGCGACAAATTTTAGCGATACGCTGTAGCTCTTTTTTTCTCCTGACGTCTGTTTCCTGTTGTGCCAATTCATCAGCTTTTGTCGCATAACGCTGGGCAAAGATAATCAGCGCCTCGGCTGCAATCGACATGGCTTGCAACTCTTCCCTCTTGTCGAATGCTTCTGGATCATGGTAAAAATCCAAATTTACTATTGTTTGTTCGATCTCCTTTTGAAAATCCAATAATCCCTGGTGATATATTTTATTTCCCAGCACAGAATGCCCCGGCGCCCGCTGTTCCATAAATTCAGTAAAGACACCCGCCTGGTAGGCTTCTTTCCACTCTTCATCAACTGAATCAAAAATTCGATCGCGAATCGATCTGCCGCTCCAAAAGGGAATAATTTCTTTTTGTTGAATTTCCTTTGTTTTGTCATCAACAAAATAATTGACTTTGTCCCGCGAATGAAGGATGTCCAGATCAGCAAGACTGTGGGTACAAATTTCCGGATAGGTTGGTGTCGCTTTGGGCGCTGGGCCTCGTTCGCCGACTATCAGCTCACCTGGGTTGAAACAAATCTCTTTATTTTCCAGAATATGTTTAAAAGCCAACGCCCGTGCCACAGCAACGGAACCTCGCTCAGCTTTGCCGCAGCGGCAAAACTCTGTTAATAACTGTGCTCGCTCAATCGACAGCGAGGGTTTTGCTGCCAACGATTGCTCTCTTAATTTTTTGATTCGCTGATTCATATTAACCTTTAGTTACTGGAAAACCAGTTTTTTCAAACAACTTTGTTAGCTGCTCCATTTTTTCTGCAGATTGACTTTCGTTTTTTCCCAATAAATATGGTCGATCTAATTTTTCGTATTTGCTCTCCCCGATTTTATTGTAGGGCAGTAAATCTATTTGAACAATATTTTTTAAGCTGGAGATGAAGCGGATGAGCTGGGCTAAATTTGCTTCAGTATCCACGACACCAGGAATCAAAGGGATGCGGAGATAGATTCGGCAACCCGTTTGGGAAATCAGTTTGAGGTTCTGATGGATTAACTGATTGGAAACGCCAGTGAGCTTTTGGTGCGCTTTGTCATCCCATAATTTGACGTCATATAAATATAAATCGACAAAAGGATTAATTTTTTGAAAATCGGCCCACGAGGCATAGCCACACGTGTCCACTGCGGTGTGAATATCATTATTTTTGCACGCCTGCAGCAAAGCAAGCAAAAAATCCACTTGCAACAAAGGCTCGCCGCCGGAAAAGGTAACGCCGCCGTCAGATTCTTGATAAAAAATAATATCTTTGATAAGCTCCGTCATTACCTCTTCCACCGAAACTTCCTTGCCAATTCGATTGTTGTGCTGTCGCAGCAGTTTTAAATTGCTTTTTTGATTAAAGTTGCCTCGTGGCTCTGGCTGCGGCTGTTGACTTTCTGGATTATGGCACCACCAACATTTCAGCGGACAACCTTTAAAAAAAACTGTTGTCCGAATACCTGGTCCATCATGAACAGCATATTTTTTTAGATCGAAAATAATTCCGGATGTGGGCATATTATTTTAATTCGATATAAAGCTGGCAAATAATCATCTCGGCAATTTTACCAGGTCACCTTAACTTATTTGTTGTAAGCCTATACGGTTATTTTGGAAAAATTTTCCACGAAAAAAAAACCGCTATCAATATCCCGATAACGGTTTCCAGATCAGAAGAAACATTTTTGCTTCAGCGCCTCTACCTTTTTTCATCAATTCGGGCAGCTCTGCCTCGTAAATCGCGCAAATAATATAATTTTGACCGACGTACTTTTCCCGCTCTGAGTCTTTTGATTTCAGCGATTCTCGGTG
>CAZNDR010000508.1:0-3568 GCA_964571835.1 uncultured Cytophagia bacterium
TGCTACCTTGAAATTGGCTCCAGCAAAAATGTTATTTTTTGAAGGTGAATCACTAGTTATTATGGGATTTTTAGTCGGCTTGCTTTTTTGGATAGCGGTGCCGTTTTTAGATCGCAAATCCCAGCAGGGGATTCCCAGCAAGATTTTCACCCTCACTGGTTTATTAATTGTTTTGTATATTGCGATCATGACGATTGTCGCCTATTTAATTTAGCGGTTTCTCTTGACATTTTTTTGTAAAATAGAGTAAGGCAAAATGAAGCATCTAATATTTTTTATTAATCTGACCACTTTTTTATTATGGTTGAATATTGAAGCAATCTCTCAGACCAGTTGCTTGAACTGTCATAATCAAATGGAAGACGAATTAAAAGCTCCAACCGTCGCATTGGAGACAGACATTCATGCGAAAAATGGTATTTCTTGTCATAACTGTCATGGCGGCGATCCAGCGCTGACATGTGAAGACGATGCCGAGGCAGCTATGAATGCTCAAAAGGGCTATCTCGGAAAACCTGACAAAAAAAATATTCCCCAGCTCTGCTCGCTGTGCCATAGCGATCCAACTTATATGCGAGGCTTTAATCCTGCGCTTCCCACTGATCAATATCAACAATATTTAAATTCCCAGCATGGAATACTATTGACCAAAGGAGATAGCAAAGTCGCTGTCTGTACAGATTGTCATGGTAGTCACAATATCCAACCAGCGAATATGGCAACTTCCAAGATCTTCCCTAACACTATTCCTGCAACCTGTGGCGCTTGCCATAGCGATAGGAATTATATGAAATCTTATGGAATACCGACCAATCAGCTCGAGCTTTATCAGACAAGTGTACATGGTTTGGCACTTTTTGAAAAAGGTGATCGGTCGGCACCTACGTGCAATGATTGTCATGGAAATCATGGAGCTTTTCCGCCGGGCATCAAATCTATCTCTCACGTTTGTGGGACTTGTCATCTGTCGCAAGCAGAAATGTTTATCGCTAGTCCTCATTATGAAGCTTTTGCTGAATCGTCACTGCCACAGTGCGAATCTTGCCATGGCAACCATGCCGTTCAACCAACAATACCTGCCATGTTGGGCGTTGGCGAAGGAGCATTCTGCATTCAATGCCACGAGGAAAGTTCGTCCGGCTATCACATAGCAAAACGTATGAAAGCGAAAGAGGATAGTTTAATTGCTAAAATAGACCTGTCAGATTCCTTGCTGGAAAAAGCTGAAAAAGCCGGCGTCGAAACAAGCGACGGCAAATTTCTGGCTAAAGATGCGCATGACGTTTTAATTAAGGCAAGAAATTCAGTGCACTATTTTTCATTGGAGAAATTCGATCAGATCATTCGAGCCGGTTATGACCTTGCCGATTTAGCCATTGCTGAAGGCAGGTCTGCATTAAAAGAGGCGCAAAATCGCCGTTTAGCTTTAGCGGTGATTTCCATTATCATTTTCATCGCTGCTATGAGTTTATATTTCCAAATTAGATCAATGGAGCATAAATAACCACATGTTGAGAAAGATGCCACCACGGAAAAGAATTTTTTTTATTGGTTTGATTTCAGTTTTGGGATTCTTGATTTTATTGGTGCTATCAGCCGAATTTACTTCACGACCAAAATTTTGTACCACCTGCCACTATATGGAGCCATTTTATAACAGTTGGGCCACCTCAACTCACAAAGAGGTCACTTGTGCAAAATGCCATTATGAGCCTGGCTTTAAATCTGTCATTGAAACAAAAACTATTGGCTTAGTCCATTTAGTAACTTATATAACCGAATTTTACAAACGATCAAAACCAGCGGCAGAAGTTTCGGATGCGAGTTGTTTGCGATCCGGCTGTCATGAAAAACGGCTGTTAGCGGGCAAAGAGAAATTTAAGCGAGTTTATTTTGACCACGCTCCTCATTTGACCGAAATGCGGCGTGGGAAAAAATTGCGCTGCACCAGTTGTCATTCTCAGATCGTTCAGGGTGACCACATGAAGGTGACAGAATCGACCTGTTTTTTGTGTCATTTCAAAAGTGGTCCTGGCGACCCCAAAATCCATAATTGCACTTTTTGCCATGACGCTCCTACCAGAGAAAATTCCGCCGGCGAGGTGTTATATGACCATACAAACGTAATGACAAAAAATATCAACTGCGAACGATGCCATACCGAAATGGTGGTAGGCGATGGCGCAGTTCCGCAGGAAAACTGTTACAATTGTCACATGGAACAGGAGCGATTGGACCGCTATAAAGATATTGCCTTCATGCATCAAGCGCATATCACCGATCATAAAATCGAATGCCAACAATGTCACACTATTATTCAGCACAAACTTCCTGAAAAAGAAGAATTGCATTTATTGGATTGCAC
This sequence comes from uncultured Cytophagia bacterium, assembly GCA_964571835.1. Classification (GTDB taxonomy): domain Bacteria; phylum Zhuqueibacterota; class Zhuqueibacteria; order Thermofontimicrobiales; family Thermofontimicrobiaceae; genus CAZNDR01. The sequence continues at coordinate 2,366 of CAZNDR010000508.1, forward strand.
TGGCTGTCACGTTGAATCTCACCAAGCACAGATCGAAATGTTTACCGGAAGTGGCGGATATGCTTCACATGCGGCACCGAATCCCATGTTCATCAGAAGCATCACCTGCAAGGGCTGTCATATATTCCATGCCGAAAATAAAAATTCGAAAATTAATGGTGAAACACTCAAAGCCTCAGCTGAATCTTGTGAGTTGTGTCATGGCCAAGGATTTGCTAAATTACTTGAGCAATGGAAAATAGCTTCTCAGAAAAAGTTAAATTTAATGTCAGAAAAATATTTTGTCGCCGCCAAAGAAATTGCTAGAACCAATCACAGCTCAAAATCAACTGCCCAAAAGCTGTTAGCGGAAGCTAAATATAATATCGATTTGGTTGAAATTGGAAAAAGCGTGCACAATGTACAATTCGCCGATGAGTTATTGAGAGGTGCTCATAATAAAATAGCTGACGCTTTAAAAAGCATCGCTTCTGAGATCAAAATGGCGCCCTATCAGGAAACGAGCAAAGTAGTGCCAGCTGAATGCAACACCTGCCATTTTGGAATTGAGAGCCAATCGAAATCACTTTTTGGCCTGGAGTTTTCGCATCAAAACCATGTCGTAGGCAGAGAACAGCAGTGTCATCAATGTCATTCCAATGATCGCAAGCATGGCGAACTGGTCATGACCAAAGCCAAATGTGCCACCTGTCATCACAATAATAAAACCGAAGACTGTTCAAAATGTCACACTTTTCAGACCTCAGTCTATTCGGGCACACTTACGGTGGAAAATTTTAGTATGAAACCAGCTGTGATGTTTGAGGCCGGCGTTGAATGTCTTTCTTGCCACAATTTTCAAGCCAACAATTCTATAATACCGCAAAAAGAAAACTGTCAGGCCTGCCACGAAGAAAAGTCCTATCTCGATAAATTCGATTCCTGGCGTGCTAATACCAACGAAGCCACTCAAACTATCGAAAATTGGCTAACAGAAAATGCAAAATTGCCAATGACAGCAGAGCAGGCGCTTGAAGTGGAATGGGTGAAAAAAATCTTATCAATTCTAAATACTGATGACAGCAAAGCTGCCCATAATGCAACATTTTATGAAGCGGCTCTTCACGAATGTCAAACTCGGCTCAATAAAATTAAACCAGCAAAATAAGAGAAAGAAAAAAATGGTTTCTTTTTTCAAAAAAATATCAAAATGGTTTATCAAAC
>CAZNDR010000509.1:0-3558 GCA_964571835.1 uncultured Cytophagia bacterium
ATATAATGTATATTCTAAAAAATTGCAATCAAAAAAAATCTTCCACAGAAATAAAATCCTACAGAATAAAAATAAAGTTTATTTTTCAATGGGAGTTCTTATTCTGTGGGAATATCAATTTGGATAAGCCATTAGCAAAGATTCTTAAATTTGCGAACAAAGCGACTCATAATAGCTCGACCGCCTGGTCGCTAAAATTTCCAAAATAATTCGTTCGGTTGTTTTACCGACGCCTTTAAGCTTCTGCAATTCGCCTCTCATTGAAGATAAAGGCTGTGTAACTTTAGAAATGGAATAAGCAGCAAAACCAAACGGTGAAGTTCTGCCCATTAATTTGAGCAGATAATCGATATGTTCCAGCAGCACAATCACCAAATCATTTTCATCTAAAATATCGCGGTACAATTTGAAAGGAATGCGTGGTGGGATTTGATATTTTTTGATTAGCGCGAAAAATACTTGATGAATTGTCGAATAATAGTCCCCAACAGTTTCGCCCCAAGGACTGCTTTGATAAAGGCTCTGATATTTGGCGAGATACTGCGGGTAATGTTTTTTTAGCACGTCCATAAAATAATCCTTTTGCCTACCTTCTTTCAAAGTCATGCCGCTGAAGACAAGGAAATCAACACCCACCATTTTGGCAGCTCTGATAGTCTCTTCCATTTTCTCAGCCGTGTCTGTAATAAAGGGAATAACCGGCATTAAAAATAGGCCGCAGGCGAAACCTAATTTTTTAAATTTTCCCAGCGTTTTTAATCGCTCTGTCGGTGGGGGCACTCCCGGTTCAAAAAGTGAGTGAATTTTTTCATCGACTGAAGAAAAGCTAAAGGCGATGACGACTTGGTTTTGCCGATTTATTTTTGTTAGCACGTCGATGTCCCGCTCTACCAGGGTCGATTTGGTGAGCACAAAAACCGGCAGCTTAAAATCAGCTAGCAGATGCAGCACTTGCCGCGTCAATTGAAATTTTTCTTCAATAGGCTGATAGCTGTCACCAACTCCACCACCAATGGCGACATAGCCACCCTTCATCGGCTTCCGTCTCCGTTGTGAATCCAATTCTTTTTTTAACAGCGCGATGGCATTAATTTTGACAGCAACTTCGCTGCCAAATTCGCCTCCCACCTGGTACTTTTCCGCTCGGCCATCACAATAGGCGCAATTATGGGCACAGCCGCGGTACAAATTCATGCCGTACGGCGAGATGAACCACGAGTCGATTTTTTTGTGCTGGCGCAGAATGGATTTAGCTTCAATCTCTTTGATGATCATTATCTACAAACCTTTTCTGAGCTAATTTAGCAAACGGAGCTGCTCAGACACTGAGTTTTTTAATATTGGACAAAATAATTTCTCTCAATGGTTCTATGCTTAAGCAGCAGTAGGTCACTGACGATTTTGTTTTCTCTTGTCAAATAAGATTATTCAATTTCGAATCAGCACTATTTCCTTTCCATCTTTTTGCTGTACCATATCTAAAAATTTCTGAAATGCGGGATAATTTTCCGGCTCAATTTTATGCCCATAAATTAGTTTGCTCATGCTGATAGTCAGTTTACCATGAGAAAAAGTGCTGTTCCAATAAGCATTTCCGAACATCGTCTTTAATGAATCAGCGGCAAGCAAATTTTCTGCCTGCATTCCGGGTGGGAGATTTAGATTTACCACCAAGGTCAGCTTCATCCCAAAGCGCCATTGAATCGAAAACGTGCGCAATTCGGAACGGAAATAATCAGCTAAATCAAATAACAAAAAAGTAGCCGGTGTGAATACCAGTTTTTGTGATCGCTGTTGGGCAAACGCCGGCGTGTCAAATAGATAAAAAATGGTAAGCGGATCGTGCGCCGGCGACAATCCGTGGCTGTGAAAAGAATGAAGTGAAATTGCCGGACAGCGTTTTGCCAGATAGGTTTCCAGCCATTGCCGTTGCTGTGCTGGCGGTGTAAAAATCATGTCCTCCCGCATCTCACTGGCTAACGCGCCACGCCATTGACTTTTTCCTGATATAGTCGCCGCGCCAATCGAATCCAATTGCACCTCCCATGCTAACAGCGTTTCATTGCTATCAGGCGGTGCCTGTGGCACAAAACGAATTTCTGGCTCACCTTGTTTGCCCACCACCAGCGCTGCCATGCCCTGGTCGTACCAGGGAACTTGGCCAAAAGGACATCCCTTCTCTGTCGCATCCAACCACAAGCCACTGTCGCCAATTGACGGACAAAAAGCAATCGCATGATTGAAATGGTACGGTGAAGGCAGACTGGTATCAGCACAACCATTGAAGTAAGTACTGATCAGGGCGTCGTAAGCTGCCAGGCCAGCTTCCTGCGCCATAGCGCACAGGAGCGTCGTCATATCTTTACAATCGCCATAGCGGTTTTGAAGAATCTCTTCAGCCGGGTGCGGCTGAAAACTGCCAATGCCAATGGATACAGCAAGGTAGCGTATTTGATCTCTCACCCATTCATAAATGCGCCTTAATTTCTCAACATCATTATCGGCTCCAGCAATTAATTTTTGCGTCATCTGCTTGATATCTTCCATTGCCTTTTTTTGTGGCTTTGCTAATTCATAATACCATTGAGCTACATCGCGCCAGCTTTTAATACCCAGCGGAGCGATTTTCAGGTGGGCGAGGCAATCGTTGATTGGCGGCATGGCAAATTCGCTGTTCAAAGCAGCTACGTCTCGCGCTTCCCAAACATAGGTCGATTTAAATCCTTCGGGCACCTTATTAATTTTCGGTTCGATATTTAATCCGTACAGCCGATAATTGATGTCCGTATCCATTGGTTCAAGCAACGTAAATCGCGATATAAGTGTGGGAACGTCATCTTGAAAACTCCAGGCATGGCCGAACGTCTTTACCGGATATTTTATTTGGTAGCTAAATTCGATGACCGCTCCATTTTCCACTGCCGGCAAAGTGAAAATTTTTGCCCGCTGGTCTGAGAAAAAGACAAAATTGGGATAAAGCGTGATGTCGTAAATATTTTTATTTTCGAGCACTGTTATTTTTCCGGTCGGAGAAATAGTGCGCGCTTTCAAATGATCGACAAAACTGTCAGCGCTGTACGGGACGGCAATGTTGGCAAAACGAAATCCCTGGGGACTGAGTATTTTGATTATTTTATGCCGTTCAAATACGGTTTGAAACATCTGTTTCGCAGGCGTCACTTCCATGGTGCCTTCATCAAGCAAGATCAGTGCGCCGGTTTGGGGATATTCTTTTTCACCCGGCAGATTTGAAAATTCATATTCCTTCCAGTCGATCTGGTTTGCCCATTGCATTTGTTGGGCGCAGGACAAGAAAATGAAAACCCCAAAAAACGACAGAATTAAAGCAAGGTATAAATTATTAATATCTGATTTCAAAATTTTTTTCCTTTATGACGTATCTCCAAATCAAAAATGTTATGGCTCAATATAATAAAAAGAATGAGAAATGTCAAGCCACCCTTAATTTATAATGAAAAAAATTTTGAGCTCTATAAGAAAAGTTGTCAATATTTTAAGGAAAATTACTAATCATGTATGTTGAACACAAGATTAAAT
>CAZNDR010000510.1:0-3555 GCA_964571835.1 uncultured Cytophagia bacterium
GTCTTTTTTTCTTCCATTTTTAAGCCTCCAATAAATTGTTTTATTACTTTGCTTAACGATTTCCATTATTATTTCAATTTCTTTTTTGGAATGATTACAAATTAGGCATCGAAGATAATAGAAAAACAAATCAAAATCAAGTTTTTTTTTAACATTTCCTTCTGAAAAAAAAATTAAAAAGAAGAGCGACGATTGAAGCCAGCTTAAACTGGCTTCAATCGTCAAAATAAATTTACATTTTAGCCTGATGCCGAAGCTCTTGAGCCATTTCCTTTATTTCGGTCAAATCTAACTGCATTTCACTCCAGCCATACCAGAGTGAATAGTCAGGATTATTATGAAAGGCACCTTGAAATGTTCTCATGCGATGTTTTAAAAACATGAGAAACAATCTCTGCTCGATCACTGTCGGCGCATCATGAAAGGTCAATAAATCCGGGAAAGGTGCAGCATAGAATCTTGATTTTTTTATAACATTATCTTTGTACAACGCTGCTACGACTCGGATGGCTTCGGCCATTAATTGGTCGGCTTTTCTAATCAGTGTATCACTTTTTGCTAATTCTGCTTGAGCAAAATTTTTCGCATGGCATTGATTGCACGTGCCGATCATTTTATCTCTTTCATTTTGCCAGTCATCTTGGGTTAATCTGGCAACATCAGCAGCTTTCACTACCTCTAACCGTGCGGTAGGTTTGCCTTCTGGATCTAACACGCCAAGCCCTTGCAGAATAGTAACTCGATCAGCAGCCCATTGTTTATCTTCTGGCATCGGTAATCGCACGGCCAAAAATCCCCAGGCCGTGCGCACTTCATGATTACCTTCCTGCATGTGGCAAGTCTGGCAAGTTGGCGCAACAGCTGTTTCAGGCAGATTTCCATTTTGTTTCAAAAGATAGCGCACGCCATGCTTGGATGATGAATACATCTCCCATTGCGGATGATCGAACCCCATGTGACAGGTCTGACAAGCCTGTGGCTGCTGGGCTTCTTTTTTAGAAAAGAGGTGGCGAGTATGGCAAGCGTCACAGGAAGCCACGCCAAATCCAGCACTTTCTTTTTTCAGTTCTTTTATCTCAGCTTCGGTTTTGACGCCAATTTTATGGCAACCGCCGCAACCTTTCATGCCATCCATTAGCGCTGAAGGCTGCCAATGAGCCGTAGGCATGGCTTTCATTGCCGCCCAGGCAGCTGCATGTTTTCCCTTTTTGTACTGAGTAACTTTTTCCTCATGACATTGCTCGCAGGTTTCTGGAGTGGGAATTTTCGCTTTTGCTACACTGCTCATCCCAGTATGCTCTTGCCCATGACAAGCGGAGCAATCGACATCATTTTGCGCATGTTTGCTCAACTGCCAATCAGCAACGATATTGGGTGTTTTAATTTTGTGGCATTGGATGCAGTTCTGACTTTGCCCCACTGCCATCCAACCTGACAAGAAAAGCGGGCAGAGAATTTTGAAAAATTTCATAATGCCTCCCTAAATTTGTCAATAAAATGAGTGAATTGGTTTTTCTGAGACATTCATTTTCTTCTATTCACTTGGATCAACAATAAACCGGAAAAAAATTTCACCGGAGTTTTTGACTACTGGACAGACTTCTCCATTCTCTTCAAGCAAATTTTTTTTGCCATAATTGTGCCAGCCAAATCTCTCATTGGTAGTAAATCAAATTCTCGCCACGCCCAAAAAGACGGCATGCAAACTGACAATCAACGTTAAAAACAACGCCCGAGCAGTGGCTGGTTTGAGGCCGAGAAATTTATAGGCGATCCAATTTCCTTTGCAAGCTCTTAGGCAATCGCCACATAAGGAGCAGGTTAATCCCGGCTTTTGATTTCTAATATTATTGAGATGCATAGCATCGTAGCGACAAACCAGAGAGCATGCCAGACACTCATCGCAGCCGTCTTTAATTCGAATTCTAAAGGGCGAGGCTTTTCCGATCAGATTAGCAATTAAGCCGATTGGGCAATATTGAACACAATGAACCATCCTGCCTGACTTTCTTGACAAAATCGCCATTATCGCCACACCAATTAGACCAAAAGCTAATCCTGAAATCGAAGCCATCAGCCGAGAAATTCCTCCCTGCCTCATTGCCAAGGCTGCAACCATAACACCAAACAAAATGCCAATTCGTGCTGGATCGCGCCAGCGACTCAATTTTCGAAAATGTTTTTTTCGATGAGCGGCCAAAGCATCCCACGAGCCAAAATAGCACAAATAGCTGCACCAGGCAGGTCCGACAAGCATCACCGTACTAACAAATAAAATCGGCATAAAAAATCGTTCTGCCCGATAAAGAGGACCAGCCACAATCATCGCTGGAACCGGAAGGTGCAATTTCCCAGTCATCAATAAGTCATCCACGCCAATCAAGCCGATCAACAGTTGGCCAAAAAAAACAACTGAAAAAATTGTCCAAAGCCGAAGGCGCCATTGAGCTGCTTTCGCCGGATCAAGCATTTTTTCAGTAATCCAGGCAGCATAAAGCGCCAATCCCAAAATCTCGAGCCAGCCAAAGGTCGGAAAAAATCGCTCCATTAACAGCATCGGCAAGGATACTTTCACCTGCACGATAGTCAAAAGCCCAGCCGTCAGCAGAAACGCCGCTACCATCGACTCCTCAACTAAGCTTTTTTTTTATAGCGCGCTTTGAGCAATTTTGTCTCAAATAGCAACGCAGACAGCCCAGTGAGCAGTGCCACAATACCGAGAATGACCGCCAATCTTGTCCAGGATTCGCTTGCGGCTTGACGCATTTTTATCAATCTCACTCCCGTTTCAATCCAAATGATCATTCCACCAAAAAGCACAATCTGAAACAGCCGGGCAACACCTTCACGTTTTACCAATAACAAAAAAGGCAGCAGGAAAAACACCAGCGCCAGCCCATTCTCATTGGCGCGAGAGAAATGTGCGCTCAACAGCAAGCTCGAAAAAATGATCGGCAGCAGTCGTAAAAAGGTCATTCGTTTTTTCCTCTAATCATGACCAATTGCATCTTGAACCGCTTTTTGGCATTAAGCGCATGTGGCACATTAGCTGGCATGAGCACGGTCTCACCTTTTTTAGCAACAACTGTTTTTCCTCCGATGACCAATTCCGCTTCGCCATCCAGAATTTGAACGATGGCATCGAACGGTGCCGTGTGTTCACTCAAACCTTGTCCGCTATCAAAGGCGAATACTGTCAGCGTACCGGAGTTGTTTTTTGCAATTTCCCGACTGACCACGGACTGCGGGGCGTATTCGATCAATTTTTCCAAATTAACCGCTATTGAATCTGGAATTTTTCCCATTTTTTCACTTGTCATTTTTCGTCTCCTCATTAAATATTTAAAGCGACGGTGTTCAATTGTTTCTGGACTTCGTCTTTTTTTTGCAATTAAACATGCTGTGTTTTTCTGAAATAACTTAACCAGATTGCCCGGGTTAAAAATAAAAACAAAATTATTGCCCCGGCTGCAAAAATTAAATCCGGCGCAATCCGCAGCCAGGCAAATGTCTGGATTGTTTTGCTGGTTGAAATCTCAGGGCTGCGCGCATACC
>CAZNDR010000511.1:0-3552 GCA_964571835.1 uncultured Cytophagia bacterium
GACCAATACTGTGAGAATGACGACTCAAGAGGATATCAAAAATATTCCTCTGCGCGGCATACAGAATATTATCGGGATTGAAGCTGGGGTGGTGCAGCAGGACGGTGGCTTGTACATCCGTGGCGGACGAGATGGAGAAGTGGCGTTTTTCGTCGATGGAGTGACTGCCACCAATCCCTACAATAATACGGAAAATATCCGCGTGATTCAGGAAGCGGTTGAAGAAATTCAATTGCAAGCCGGTGGTTACACAGCCGAAACAGAAGGCGGCAACTCAGGCGCGGTACGCACCACACTGCGTTCGGGTGGTGCCGATTTTAAGGCGACTTTTGATTACCGAACCGATGATTTTGCTCATGCCGGAGAACAATTCCTCGGAACAAACTCATACGGTTATCGAAATGGCGTGCTTACCTTAAGCGGAACAGTACCTGGCGTTTCCAAACTTAAATTTTTTGTTGCTGGGCAGCACAATTACATGCGTAATGACAATCCTACGTTTATCAAAGCTTTTAAGCTGGAAGGTCTGGTCGAGGATGCTTATTCGCGCTGGGCTCAAAAGGGCGTCAGAGTCAAAGGTGATACCCTGCCTAATAATGGAGTGGTCGAATTTAAAGAAAATTTCCTGCCTCATAATAATCTAAATGATAACAATATCCAGGGTACCTTGGTTTATGACCTAACCAAAAACGTTAAACTGCGCTATACAGGAAGTTATGAATTTCGCGAGCGACAGACAGGCGCAAATAACTTTGCCGAAGCTTTTGACAATTATTTTTCATTGGGCAGAAGAGCGCTGTATGAAGATAAAACCATGATGCATGGTCTCAGGCTGACACAACTTCTTTCCCCGACCACTTTTTACGAAGTTGCTGCCTATATTTCCACCAGACAGTCGAGGACCTATGATCCGGTGTTTGGGGATAACTGGAAAGCCTATACAGATAGCAGCGCAAATTTTGAAAAAGGTTACGGCGTAGCTATCGATGATTCAGGAAAGACAGTTTCCACCTTCCGCTCAAAATGGATTGGTCCTTATGATTACAGTGTGATTTACGGTTTTACCTTTGACGCTGAAGGATCACCGGTTTATTCTTATGAAAAACTTAACCAAAATAACATAGGCTTTTCTGCTAATTTCCACACCCAACTGACCAAAAACTGGGAACTAACTGCTGGCGGACGCTTTGATAGCTGGTTGATGCGCCGGTTTTCCATTGGCTCAATTAACCAACTTATGCAACTGGATCAGGGTGTGCACGGAAAAACACCAAATCCTTATAATGAAAGCGAATATGGACCGGAATATGAACGAAGTGTCCGGTTACAAAAAGCCGGTGATGCTACCATTTATGGCTATGATATAGATGGTAACAAGGTAAATTCTGGCATTTATGGTCCAGAGAAGCCGACTTTTGCCTCAGCTTTTCTGCAAAATAAATTTGAGTACAAAGACCTCGTGCTTAATATCGGTTTTCGTTTTGAACGAGTCGATTTAAAAGCGCTAAAACCTAAAAATCCCGAAGCCCCGGAGATGGATACCTTTCTCGATTGGTTAAAAGAGGACGCCGTAACCAAAACCGAACCTTACAACTATGTACTTCCCCGTCTCAATTTTTCATTTCCCGTGACAAGCAACACCGTATTTTATGCCTTGTACGGCAAATTTATCCAGATGCCGGATTTATATTTGGTCTATCGAGGATATCATTATTTGAGCCAAAGCGTGAGCCCAGCATCACGCAGTCCTTATGGATATTGGTCAAGTTATGTCGGTTACACCGCTAAACCCGAAGAAATTGTCCAATACGAAATGGGATTTCGCCGGTCCATCACCGATAATTTTGCCTTAACAGTTACTGGCTTTTATAAAAATTATAATAACCTGCTGCGTATTGACCGCGTTTTTTCGAGAGGTTTAGGTACTCTGCCAGAAGGTGCTGTGATCTTTTGTGGCTACCGAAACAATGATTTTAGCACTGTCAAAGGTGTCGAGCTAACTTTGGAATTACGTCGTACCAAACGCTTAGCGGCTAAAGTCAATTATACCTTATCCAGTGCCTACGGAACAGGCGCCAGCCCACGAGCCGGAGAGGTGGCAGTAAGTGATGACATTCAAGCGCGTTATCTGCTTACCATGTCTCCTTTAGATTATCATCAACCACATCGAGGCACCATCATGCTGGATTATCGCTTTAATCAAGGTGAGGGCGGTTCAATTATTCAGGGAATTGGCGCCAATGTGCTATTGAGATTTTCCAGCGGCCATGCCTTTACCAAAATTCTCGAACCGGAAAATCTGGGACAGGCTGATCCCTGGACCATCGGCGTGGATAACTTAGCCGATCCGCGAAACCGATTCCCCGTGGAAGCCAGAAACACCTCGTTGACGCCCTGGAATTTTAGCATTGATTTGACACTGAACAAAGTATTTTTCTTTGAAAGCTTTGACATGGATATTTACGTAAACGTTCTTAACCTGTTAAATGCCAAGAATGTCATCAATGTATTTCCCAATACCGGTTCAACAGAGGACGACGGTTGGTTTAGGAGTCCCCATGCCAGAGCGTTTCTGGCGATTCCGGGCTATGAGAATATGTACCGCACGATTAATCTGGAAAATCGCTGGGCTTACACAGTTTCCACTGGACAAGATTTATATGGTGTACCTCGTCAGATTCGTTTCGGTATCAGGTTTGAAATTAAATAAGACTGATTTTTTTGGGCATTATTTTATTTAATCAAAGAGGAGAAAAAGATATTCTGTGATGTCTCAAAAATGAAAAGAAACTCCACTAAGGAATTGTTTGAATTAAAAGAGGAGTAACACATTATGAAAAAAATAATCATATTGTTAACCACTTTTGTTATGGTCGCGGGTCTGGCTTTTTTGCCGGTGCTTGCTAAGGAGACACCCGAGGAGGCAAAACTGCTGCGCGACCGAGCAATAGCAAAACCAGCCGCTCTCTCAGGTATCTATAATCTGCTTAATATTAACAATTTATGGACCTGGGTGAAAAACAATGGTGAATCCAACCACTCGCCCAACGGCGATAATGGCGTCTATTATCCACGTGGTTCTTGTTGGGTGATTTATAAAGATGGTTTCAAATGGGGCGGCATGTGCTATAAAGATGCAAATTTTACGCAAGCTGCACCTTATGACCAGGTAATCCGCATGGGTGGAAATGACTATGAATGGGGAACCAGTGCGGGTTGGATTCAAGGTTCAGGTGCTAGCGGTCAACGAGTTGATCCAGGCTTACCTGAATGTCGCATTTGGCGAATTCGTCGTGATTATGCCAGCATGACAAAAGCTGAATTGCGTCAGGATGCGTCTGAATATTTTGAAGACTGGGCTAATCCCGCGGCCATAAGTGATGTCCAAATTCAAGATATTTATGACCAATACGAGTTAGACTGGCAAAACTGGCCGGTCGAGCTTGGAGCACCCTTTATCGATCGCAACGGAAACGGTGTGTATGATAAACCGCCGGCCTTTGGTGAGAATTTTACCGTCGACAGCCTCATTGCTCAAGGCAAGGATGAACC
>CAZNDR010000512.1:0-3551 GCA_964571835.1 uncultured Cytophagia bacterium
CAATCAATCCATTTTCGACTCAATTTGCCAACGCTAAAGGAAGAGCCGATCTTCATATTCATTCTGATCAATCAGACGGTGCTTTTAATTACCGAGAGATCATCGACTATTCTGTCAAAATAGGATTAAAAGCTATCAGCATTACTGATCACGACGATATTTCAGCGTTAGGCATAGCCCAGAGATATTCGAGAGATTGGGGATTGGAGTTTATTCCGGGGATTGAAATTTCTGCCCGTCAAAAAAATCTTGATGTACACATGCTGGGATATTTCATCGATTTTCAAAATGCTTTTCTCAAAGAATATGTGGAATTTTTTCAAAACGAACGCCTCAAACGGGCAGAAAAAATAGTCAGACAACTAAATAAAGCTGGCATTCCTTTAGCGATAGAGACCATAAAAGGTGTTGCGCCGAAAGGCGCCATAGGGCGACCCCATATCGCTGAAGCGTTGGTCAAACAAGGATTGGTCAACAACTATCAAGAAGCGTTTAACAAGTATATCGGCAATGGGCGGCCCTTTGCTTTACCAAAATATAAAATTAGTCCGGAAGTCGCCATTTCACTCATCAACCATGCTGGAGGCATGTGCGTTTTGGCGCACCCTGGAAACGATATCACGGATGAACTACTGCATAATTTAATTAAAAGCGGATTGGAAGGAATTGAAACGATCCATCCCCGGCACACGCAGGCGCATGTCGATCACTATCGGGAAATAGTTAGAAAAAATGGCTTAATCGAGACTGGCGGCTCGGACTGCCACGGCAAAAATAAGAGCGAAACCCTCATCGGCAAAATGGCAGTACCCTATGCTTTTGTTGAAGCTATGAAAAAGCGGAGGAATCTTACACGTTAAATTTAAAGAAAATCAAATCTCCATCGGCTACTAAATACTCCTTGCCATGCACAGCTATTAAACCCTGATGTTTGACTTCTGCTTCGGAGCCGCACCTAATCAAATGCTCGTACTGGATGACTTCTGCTTTAATGAAGCCCTTTTCAAAATCAGTATGAATTTTTCCGGCTGCTTTATTAACCGGTGTGCCTTTGGGTATTGTCCAAGCATGTGCCTCATTTTCATTAGCAGTAAAAAAAGTGATCAAATTGAGCGCTTCATAGCCGGCACGAACAATTTTATTTAAACCCAATTCATCAAGCCCCCATTCTGACAGGAAATCAGCCTGACTCTCGACTTCTAACTGAGCTATTTCTTCCTGCAATTTCCCACTGATGATCACATATTTTTCGCCATGAGCTTCTGCGTAGTCGATTACTCGTCGAGCGTATTTATTTTGAATATAATCTCCCTCGCCGACGTTGGCAAGATAAATGGACGGTTTCATGGTAAGCAGATTCATTTCTTGAATTAACTCTTTGGCGTATGGAGATAATTCCATTTTTTTTAATTGAATGCCTTGGGAAAGATTTTCTTTGAGTTGAGAAACGATTTCGCATTGTCGGCGAATCAGTTGATCACCGGATTTAGCGGCCGGCTGCAATTTTCCTAATCGTCGCTCGACAATTTCCAAGTCTTTCAAAATCAATTCTGTGACAATCACCTCAATATCACTTGCCGGATTTAATTCGCTGCTAATATGGGCAACATTCTTATCTTCAAAGCAACGCACCACCTGAGCAATCACATCGACACTTTGAATATGATTGAGAAATTGATTGCCTAAACCTTCTCCCTGGCTCGCTCCCTTCACCAAGCCAGCTATATCAATAAACTCCATCGTGGTCGGCGTCAGTTTTTTTGAGCCGATAATCTCCCCTATTTTCTCCAGCCGCTCATCTTTCAATGCCACGATCCCGACGTTTGGCTCAATCGTGCAAAAGGGATAATTCGACGCCGGTACCCGCTGCGCAGTGAGAGCATTAAAAATGGTCGACTTGCCAACATTGGGCAGTCCAATTAATCCGCATGTGAAGCCCACATCTTTTCCTTCCGTTGCCTAATTTGGGTAAAAGCAAAGCTAAAGATAAAAAAAATAATTTGGTTTAATCATATTAGCCAATTAAAAGCAAATTCCTATAACCGATTAGAGGATACATACCTATTCAAGAACTTACCCCTTCGTCCCCTTTTCTTAAAAAAAAGAGGTCGGAAAAGGGATGAGGACTTTAATAATATATCTCCGCGATCGGCTACCAATTCGCTTGCTCCAGAATACTCGTCATGCCTTTGATCATTATTGCATTGCTTTCTTGTCATCCTTTTTTTTCCATAGAATCCCTCAGCAGTTAAGCTGATTTTTTTCTACGCCTATTCCTTTGCTTTTGCTTTTTCCTTCTTTTTCATGCCTTGATTATTTTCCAACAGATCAGCCATCTGAGCTAATTTTTCATCAACAGCACTAAAAACGGTTCCTGGCGGAAATTTTCCATTTTTTAGCCGCTTGCCGGCTTTCTTGCCGGTCAAAATTTCAATTCCTTGTTCAATGGTGGAAACCGGATAGATATGAAACTTACCTTGCTTAACTGCCTGAACCACGCGATCGTCAAGCTGCAGATTTTTTACATTAGCTTTAGGGATAATTACTCCCTGCGCGCCGGTTAATCCTTTGGCAGCACAAATGTTAAAAAATGCCTCTATCTTTTGTTTTGCACCGCCAATCGGCTGAACCTCACCAAGCTGATTCACCGAGCCGGTAACAGCGATCGCTTGGTTCAAAGGAAAACCTGATAGACATGAGAGCAGCGCATACAACTCAGTCGAGGAAGCACTATCGCCATCAATAGCCTCGTAACTTTGCTCAAAGGTAATACTAGCGGACATGGAAATTTGTTTGTCCTGCCCAAACATGCCGTTGAGAAAGCCGGATAAAATAAGCACGCCTTTGTTATAAATTGGTCCACTCATTTTTGCTTCTCTATCAATCGCAATGACGCCACTTTTCCCCAGATAGGTTCGGGCTGTAATTCTGCTCGGTTTACCCAAAACGTAATCGCCGATATCCAGTACAGCAAGACCATTAATTTGTCCCAATTTTTTCCCACGAGTGTCAATAAAAATAGTGCCTTCATTCACCATCTCTTGCAGCCGATTTTCATATTTATTCAGGCGATATTTCTTTTCCTCCAGCGCCTTTTGAACATCCTGTTTCTCAATGATGGTATGCTTGTTTTTTTGCGCCCAATAATTCGCCTCAATCAATATATCTTGAATTTCAGTAAATCGTGTCGATAATTTCTGCTGATCACCTGTCAGCTCCACCCCATATTCGATAATGCGCGCTACCGCTTCTCGATTAAAAGGCAAGAGTTTATTTTGTTTGCATTCTTTAGCGATGTAATGTGCATAATTTTGTACGTTCCTTTTGTTGAGTGGCATATCCATATTAAAATCAGCTTTCACCTTGAATAATTTCCGGAATTCTTCATCATAGCTCAGCAAAATAAAATAGGCTTGAATGTTGCCGATAAGGATGATTTTGATATCAAGCGGAATCGCTTCGGGTTCCAAAGTTTTAACACTCAAATGAGTATATTCTTCGCTTAGATCAGTGATAATAATGCTTCGGCTTTTTAAAGCTCGTTTTAATGC
>CAZNDR010000513.1:0-3550 GCA_964571835.1 uncultured Cytophagia bacterium
CTTTTATTCTCGTCCTGCCATTCGGAAGGCGAAAATCTTCATGACGCCAGTCGATCCCTGTGTCTACAATACCAATGATCACTCCCTTGCCCGAAACGTTGTATTGCTGGCGGGCCTGCGGGCCTCGTATTTCCGGTACACTGTAATCGTTTTTTAGTGTGACAACTTTTGATTGTTGAATATAGATAATGGCCGGCTGGGCGATAATATTTTTTATCTGGCTAAGCGGCACAATGGCAGTGAAAATATCTCCAAATTGAGACTGCACATTAATACCTTCTTGCTTAAGTTCAGCTTTAGTTAGAGATGTTTTTATTAAAACGCAAACATTATTCGTGCCTGGCAGTAACATCGTTGAACCAGCCGTCTTGAGAAACTGGCCGTTAGATTCCGATAGTTTCAGCAGGAACAACAAATGGGGATCGAGTTTGTTAGCTTCTGAATCCGATATTTCGCCAGCGAGCAAAAGCGATTCGCCAAAGAAAAGTATAAATACCAGGAAAGCAGCGGTGGATTTTATTCTCATCAAGACAATCCTTCTATTTTTGGGGAAGTTGGCTAATTGAGTCGGCAGACGCCGTTTTAAAGACTTTAGAGCTTTGAATGTAGTCTATAAATTTCAACTTCGCCAGCGAGATAATTTTTTGTGTCGGCAGTGAGGCAGTATAAATTTGACCAATATTGGAGATAATGTGCACGCTATCTTTTTCTAAAGTTTCTTTGTGCGATGATGTTAAATTTTCATTTACTTTAAACACAACTAAAATTGGCTGATATGGCGGAGCGCTTTTTTTCATGTTCCTGAGCGTTAGCCGCAAATTGGGATCTAATTTCTTTTTGATCTCGCGCTGATTACAAACAAGGAGCAATGAACATGACAAAACAAGCAAGAAAAAAAGCCTTTTAAAGTGGCCATTAAGCATTTATTGACCTTTTTGCTTCAAGCAATTAGATTCATTGACTTGCATAATTTTCAGAAAGCGATTGAAAGAACGAAAATGGGCGAAATAAAATAGCGCGACTTCTAAATTTTCTTCTCATAAATACGATAGGTTTTATAAACTCTTGCTCCAATATTTTTCAGCGCTGAATTCATGGGTTCGTTATTTTCAAGAATCCAGGAGAATTCTCCCCAGGTGTAACCTTTAGCAACAGCTTGTTCGTATGTATCCAAGTAAAAAACCGCATCGAGTCCTTTGCTGCGGTATTCCGGCAGAATACCCATAATAATGACGCGGATGCGATTGATTTTTCGAACATGCCAGAGCAGTTTTAAGAATCCAAAGGGAAATAGTCTGCCGTTAATTTTAATCAGCGCCTGATTAATGTCAGGACAAGCCAACGAAAAGCCAATGGCCTTCCCATTATGTTCGGCAAAATAGACAATATCTTCATTGACGATGTCTTTCAATTCATGCGCTGTATGCTCCAGCTCGTGGTCAGTCATGGGAACAAAACCCCAGTTTTTCTCCCAGGCTTTGTTATAAATTTGTTTGACCAGTTCTATTTCTGAGGCTAAATTCTTTTTGCTAATTTTTCGAAAAGTGAATTCGCTACGATCTTTTATTCGTTGTACGACTTTTTTTACCCTGTCGGGAATTTGCGTTTTGTTGGCATCCATTTCCCAAGCCCATAGATCCATGGCTTTAGTGAAGCCATATTTTTCGATAAAATCCTGATAGTATTTCGGATTATGAGCCATTAAAATAACGGGAGGTGTTTCAAAACCATCGATGAGTAAACCGCAAATTTCATTCTGAGAATAGCTTTCCGGGCCCCGCATACAATCTAATTTTTTTGCGGCTCCCCAATCCATCACTTTATCAAGTAATTTCTCGGCAACCTGGTAATTGTCGATCACTTCAAAAAAACCAAAAAAACCAACGTTTTCTTCATGAATTTCGTTGTGTCGATTATTTAAAATGGCTGCTATTGTGCCGACCGTTTCTTTGCCCTGTTTGGCGAGAAAAAAATCGGCTTCTGAATGCTCGAAAAAGGGAAATGTTTTATTATTTAAAATTTCCTTCTGTTTGCTAATAAGCGGTGGCACCCAATACTTGTCTGTTTTATAAATCTTCCATGGCAGTTTGATAAATTGGTTCAAATCTTTCTTTGTTTGCACTGGAATAATTTCTATAGCGCGTTTGCCCATTATTCGTCTCCTCTGGCTTAGTTAATTAAACCGCATGGCGAAAAAACAAAACACCTGATATTCCTTTTTACGCGTTAATGACTAAGTTTTGCCTATCAGGTGTTTTTCAAAATCATTTAATCAGCTATTTGGTAAAGATCATAACTAATTTAAAAAACATAATCGAACTGGTGGCCTTATTTTTTCCCGTCAGCTGAAAAAAAATACGAAGGTAATTTGCCAGCGGTTTATTGAATCATCCCAAATTCTTTTCCCAGTTTATAAAAAGTTTCAAGCACGCGATCCAATTCCTCGTCGGTATGCGTCGCCATGTAACTGGTTCTTAACAGCGCACGACCCGGTTCAACCGCGGGGCTGATAATCGGATTAGAAAATATGCCATGTTGAAATAGTAATTTCCAGAAACCAAAGGTGGGCATATCTTCACCGATAATTATAGGGATAATGGGAGTAGTGGAATTGCCGGTGTCGAATCCCATTTCGTCAAAGCCTTTTTTCATTTTGGCGGTGTTTTTCCACAGTCGTTTGATTCGTTCCGGCTCTGCCTTGATGATATCCAGGGCTTTGTTTACCGTTGCCACCGCCGAAGGCGGCATGCTGGCAGAAAAAATTAATGCACGAGCAGTGTGTTTGATAAATTCTATAACTTTCTTCTTGCCGGCAATAAAACCTCCTAACGAGGCAAATGATTTGCTAAAGGTTCCCATTACGAGATCGATATCGTCTTCGAGCCCAAAATGTTCGCCGGTGCCGCGACCATTGGCACCGAGAACGCCACATGAATGAGCATCGTCAATCATTAAGCGGGCGCCATATTTTTTTGCCAGTTTTGTCATCTCCGGCAAATTAGCGATGTCGCCTTCCATGCTAAAAACGCCATCAGACACAATGAGTTTACCGCCGGCATGGCTTTTATGGGCTTGTAATAAGCGCTCTAGATCCTCCATGTCATTATGTTTGAATTTGTAGGTTTTGCCAAAGGATAAACGGCAGCCATCAACAATACTGGCGTGATTGGCGCGATCGCCAAAGATAAGATCGTCCTTGCCGACGATAGAAGAAATAGTCCCTTGATTGGTTTGAAAGCCGGTAGAAAAAATCAGGCAGGCTTCTTTTTGGACAAAGTCAGCCAGCTTGGCTTCCAGTTCTTCATGCAAAGTTAACGTCCCGTTCAAAAAACGAGAACCAGTACAACCGGAGCCAAAAGTTTCCAACGCGCTAATTGCTGCCTCTTTGATCCGTGGATCCTGTGTCAACCCAAGATAATTGTTAGAGCCAATCATGATGAATTCTTTACCATCAATTTTCACCGTAGAACCGGCGCCGGATTGAATCGCTTTAAAATAAGGATAATATCCTTGCGCGATTGCCTCCTCTGCTCGGGTGTCTTTGTAGCAT
>CAZNDR010000514.1:0-3549 GCA_964571835.1 uncultured Cytophagia bacterium
ATTGTGGGGTAATAATCATCTCAAAATAACTGCTGAAACCGCTTCAGCGGTTTTTGTTCATTCACCCTGTGATCGGTTACTGAATTTTGTCTTGAAGGCAAAAAATCTCAGGCGTTTAGTTGCTACCTTTTAAAGGTCGGAATTTTTCTGTTTTCAATTAGCCAAAATCTGATCACGATTAATATTGGGCGCCAACAGTGATATAATATCGTCTATCTCTGAGCGCTAATCCCTCCAATTCATACGGATCATTAAGCATATTGCGAATGCTAAAATTGCCGAACAATTGCAATTTCCATAACCGAAATGTTTTGCTCAAATGAAGATCAATATTGGTGTACGCCGGCAAGGTGATTTCGGAAAATTGGCCGTTGAGCTGGCGCATCCAGGCGGTTTCTTCCCCTTCGGTGAACCAGTGGAATAAAAAAGAATAGCCAGCATGATCGATCAAAAGATTAAAAATGCGCTTCATATCATATTTAAAAGGAAAAGCAGCTTTCTCAGAAATATCATAATAGGAAAATCCAAATTCGGCCGTGATTTTCTTGCGCAAAAAATAAACACTGGATTTGGTCTCAAAACCAGAAATTTTGGCGTCGAGCACTGTGTCATAAAAGGTAAGCGGCAAGCCGATAACAAAATATGATCGGAATTTATTATCATAGTGGTTATTGATATAATTACCAGTGATTTGCCAGCCATAAATAGTTGGGTGATCGTGCAGATTACGCTTAAGGACCAATCCGATTTCCAGACTTTGGTTTGTCTCCGGCTCAAGATCGGTTTGAACTGAATTGGATTCAAACATGAGTCGAGAACTAATCAGTTGAGACAGAGTCGGAAATTTAACATTGCTGCCGATATTCATAAAAACATCGAAAGTAAAATTTTGATAGTAGGAGGAAAATTTGGTGGCAAATTTTATCGTGGATTCAGCCCAATTATTTCCCTCGCCAAGATCATTTATTGATGCTGATACATTATTTCCAGTATCGGCAATTTTGTCTTGGACACGATCGTGACGGAAACTGAAATCAAAATCAATATCTTTTAAATAGCGGGAGCCGCTGGGCGCATGAAGTTTTGCAATCGCAGCTAAGCCGTGGCGTATCCGCTGTAAATAAGCGGATTCTTCATTAAAGCCAGTAACCTCGAAATCGCTCCGCTGGTCAATAAAATCCAATCGGGTATTTTCCAACTGATAAGCGAGCAGCAGCTCGGATTTTTGAAAGGTCAACGTTTTTTCGACATGCAAATTGATCGAATTATCTTGCAGTTGGCGATCAAGCCAGCCGTTGCTGCTGGTTAATGCTTGGGTTTCATCGGTGCGGCGCTGCGACAGTGACAGGTTTACTTTGCGCAGCTTATAAATATCGCCCTCATAACGCAGCCCTAAAAGTTGGTTGTTATTGGCGACATTTTCAGCATGGCGATAATCATCGTAATTCAACTCCGACCGAATGAACAAAAGACCCAGCTTGTTTTTAGCAAAACCGCCGGGACCTTCAGCAAAACGGTATTCCAAATTGGCAGTGTGATGAAGAGCTCGGTTCTCCAACATATCTGCCTCATCAGCAGCGTCAGAAAATCTTCGCTGTGCACCTCCCTGGCGCAGGCGATAAGAGGCGTGCAATTTTCCCAGCCGGCGATAGAAATGCAGCCCCCAATTCCCGGAATCATAAGTGCCAATGCGCTGTTGAAAACGGATGGTGTAATCCTGTTCTACTTTGGGGACGATATTGATGACACCGGAAAAAGCTTCTGAGCCGTACAGGACAGTATTGCTGCCTTTGATAATTTCGAATTGTTCGATATCCTCCAAATCCACCACTGAAAAATCAAAAATATTGTCGAACTCGCTGTTCATTTTAACGCCATTGTACATGACAACGACATCATCGGCATTGCCGCCGCGAATGGAGATGGTTTTTTTCCCGCTGAGTTCTTCATCGACTTGAACACTGTGGTCAGTGCGCAGCAAATCGCCGGCATCTACATAGCCGCGGACTTCAAATTCTTTCGCTTTGACGATGGAAATCATTTGTGGCAAATCTTTTTGAATCTCTAATTTGTCGCCAATCGCTTCAACTTCAATTTCGGGCAGTGGAATGACCCGCGGCTGCAAGTAGATTTGATCTGATGATTTGATCTGGTTGATGGATATTTTCATCACATCATAGTTGATGTGCTGAAAAATCAGTACCATTTTTGAATGCGGTTTGCTTATTTTAAGGCTGAATCGGCCGGCAAAATCACTAATGGCACCGATGGACGATTCCGCTACATAAATATTCACATAAGGAATGGGGCGATGGGTGTTGATATCCACAATTTTGCCACGAAGAGTAATTTGTTGACTTGAAGAAGGCTTAATTTGGAAGCTGGATAAAAGTAGAAAAGTGATCAGCGATACTTTCAATCGCATGCTATTCTCCTTAAAGGCGCTCTTATTTAGCACAATAAATTCTAATCCATTAGATTTTAATAAAAAATTTAGTTATCTCATTCGGCAAACTTTGTTCCATAGCGAACGCTAACAAGTTGGCTTAATATTTCCATATTGTTAAGAATAGTTTTAGCTGAATGAAGATTTTTTATTGGCTGAATGGTGCAAGTGCCTGCCTTGCGCCTCGGCATATTTTTGCACTATGCTTTGCTGCTAATAAAAGATCAACTATTTGAGTCAACAGCTTAGCGTCAATGAGAAAAAATTTTACCTGGCAAGATACGATAAATTTAGCACGTAAGCAAGTAGAATTTGCAGATCGTTTGCCCAAGGCTTTTAGTCCGGAAATAACCTCCTGCAGGCTAATTTAGTGTATAACTTAAACCTGAAGGAGTTTTTCAACCAGGCACAAAAAGGATTTCGACTGCGCGAGGAAAATCTTGAACGCTACAGTACAAAAACATTTTCTTGTGCTTTTCGGAGGGCAAATGCCGAGATTGATCAACAGATTTTCAGCGGATAAAAAGTGCTTTTTTCGTTTGTACAAATTTGCCAGCAGCAATTTTGTATGAATAAATTCCTGAGGATTGTCCTTTTGGCAAAAACCTTACGGCATAGTTTCCCGCTTCAAGATCGTTATCGATCAACCTCACCACTTCTCTACTGATCATGTCCAAAACTCTCACCGTCTCCTGCTCCGGCTGCAGAAGCGAGAACCGAATGGTGGTGGTTGAATTGAAGGGATTGGGATAATTCTGTTCTAAATCAAATTTTTTTCCGGCTGAAGTGATTCGGGAAAAAACAGCCGAACTACCCAAGCGAATGAACACGGGTGTTTCGGATAACGCGATTTGATCTGAGGTCGGAAATTCATCGTCTTTAACAACTGGCAAAAATATAGGAAACCAGTTCGAGCTGCTGCGCCGCAAGTGATTTATTTATAATCATCAACAAGACAAAGAGCTTGAGCAGCTTCATGCGATCTCAAGAGTAAGTTTAATATTAGATCAAGATAAAAAGTATTACTTGTCTCTACTCAATAATTGGCGGTAAATAAAAAAATTATTGGCTGTCATTCTGAACGAAGTCCTTCGACAGGCTCA
>CAZNDR010000515.1:0-3541 GCA_964571835.1 uncultured Cytophagia bacterium
CAATTAAGTCAGACATTGGTCAAGGCAGGATTTTTTTTATCTGATGTTCAGCATGCCTTTTGGCAAGCGCATAGGGACAGAATATTTATTACTTTTTTCCGAAGTGGCAAAGTGGTCATTCAAGCGCAAAACGCCATTGAATATGCTCAAAGATTTTTGCTGCCGCTTAAGTCTGACCAATCAATTCCTGGACTGGAATCAATGAAATCATTAAATCAATGGATTGGCACGGACGAATCAGGAAAAGGGGATTTTTTTGGACCTTTGGTAGTTGCCGCATTGTTGGTTACTAAAAAAACTGAACTTCAGTTATGGCTCCATGGAGTGCAGGATAGCAAAGATATCTCGGACCACAAAATTATTCAATTAGCCGGTCTCATTAAAAAGTCCTTTGCTCATTCAGTCGTTTCCTTTCCTCCGCATAAATATAATACTCTTTATGAAAATTACTTTAATTTGAACAAGCTGTTATCTTCGGCCCATGCGCAGGCCATTAAAAATCTGATTGACAAAACAAATTGCCGTACCGTGATTACTGATAAATTCGGCGATGAAAAACTTATACAAGATGAACTGCAGGATACGCTCCATCTAACCCTTATTCAGAAGCATCAAGCCGAAGCGAATTTAGCGGTTGCTGGCGCTTCTATTTTAGCTCGAGAAAAGTTTCTTGATGGTTTGGAAAAGTTGTCAGATAAATACCAAATAAATTTCCCTAGGGGTGCCTCAGCAGAAGTTGTAGAAGTGGCTAAAAAATTTGTTAAAAAGTATGGCCAAGCAGAACTAAAAAATGTAGCAAAAAGTCATTTTAAAACCATGAAACAACTTTTATAAATTTGCATTAAAATACAGCGGCAGATTAGCGGTGATAACATGAAAAAAATGAAGGCACTATCTAAACAGCGCTTTGATGCTGCCCCAGGTATATCTGGCGCCGGAGATAGAGGGTGTTATGGCAACGATCTGATAATAAGTTGATTCGCTGTTGTCATCATCGATTATTTTTAATCGATAATAAAACGTACGCGAGGTTGAGTATTTATAAATGGTGTTATCAATAAATTCATATTCTTTTCGCTCGGAGGAGTTTCCATTTCCCTTGACAAAGGCAAGTTTCGTATAATCTGACTTGTCCAAACTGCGCTCAACCTGAAAACCTTTGCAATTTACTTCACTCATGGTGGCCCAGCGTAGCGTCACTTTGTTTGAGCCTGGCTCTCCTCTAAAATCAACAATTACTGCACCAGCAAAAACGATGATGGCTGAAATCAGGACAAAGAAAAGAAGCAGAAATATGTGAATTAACTTTTCTCGCATTGTGCCTATTATATAAATTTCTTTTGAAAAAGTCAAGAAGAATTTTTAATTGACAAAAAAATAAAAAAGTTGTATATTAGCATCGCTTCAGACGAACTGCCTTTCATTGAGGGTTTTTCCATGGTTACAGCTCCAAAGCGGTCGCATATACGTGGTGAACAATCATTAGATCAATATTTACATGAAATCGGCGAGGTGTCGCTGTTAACTCCCGAAGAAGAGATTGAATTAGCTAGAAAAGTTCGTTATGGCGATGAAGAAGCCTTAGAAAAAATAACCAAAGCTAATTTGCGCTTTGTCGTCAGCGTGGCTAAGCAATATCAAAATCAGGGATTAACACTGGGAGATTTGATCAACGAAGGGAATCTCGGATTAATTAAGGCTGCCAATCGGTTTGATGAGACACGAGGTTTCAAATTTATCTCTTACGCAGTGTGGTGGATTCGCCAATCCATACTGCAAGCTCTGGCGGAACAGTCGCGAATTGTAAGATTGCCACTCAATCGCGTGGGAACGATGAATAAAATTGGCAAAGCCTTTAGCGAGCTGGAGCAGGAATTCGAACGCGAACCATCTCCAGAAGAAATTGCCGTCCAGTTAGAGATTAGCGATTTCGAAGTTTCCGATACCCTTCAACGCGCCGGCAAACACCTTTCATTGGATGCTCCCTTCAATGAAGAAGAAGAAAACCGATTATTAGATATCATTGAAAATCAGGAGCAGCCTGCTCCGGACAACTCCTTGATTAATGAATCATTGAGAATTGAACTTGATCAGGCTTTGTCAACCTTGACGCGACGAGAAGCCGAAGTGGTGAAGCTGTATTTCGGGCTTGATTGCGAAACGCCACTCACGCTGGAAGAGATAGGCGAAGTCTTCGAGCTTACCAGAGAACGCGTCCGACAGATAAAAGAAAAAGCCTTGCGGCGGCTGCGACATGCCTCTCGAAGCAAACCTTTGAGAAGTTATCTTGGATAAGTTTTCTTAGTGCTGTTTTTTCCTAATTGGGTAATATAGTTCTTTGAATTTAGTCTTTCTTTTGTTATTTTTTTATTATCAGTTGGTTATGCTAAAAAAACAATACCGGAGAAAGGCTTATCGAGTATTCAGATATTTATTGTCCCAATCCTGCGTGCCTCTGGCATCATAAACATGGTCAAGGCAACATACAATTTCACAAATTTTATGGGGCTGAAAAAAGAAAATTATTAAAATGTATTGCCTGTGGAAAAATTTTTTCTGAGAGAATGGGTACGATATTTTACAATCGCAAACACAAAGACGAAACCATGCTCAATGTTTTTCAATGTCTGTGTGAAGGCAACAGTCTCAGTGAAGTAGAACGAATAACAACAGTTACTCGTAAAACGATTTCCAAATGGTTAGAAGTTGCCTCCAAATATGTTGAAGAGATGTCAGACTATTTGATAAAAAACCTTCACATTACCGAAGTTCAGTTGGATGAATTTTGGTCATTTGTGAAAAAGAAACAAAAACACCTTACTGAAGCTGACAAGCTTGACGGTGAATGTGGTGATTGCTGGGGACACGTTTGTTTTGATCCTACTACTAAGATGATACCAGCTTTTGTTTTCGGAAAAAGAATCAAAAAAAATACACATACGTTATTGAAAAAATTCAAATCAAAGACCGATGGCCAAATTCCTTTATTCACTAGCGATGAATATGATGTGTATCCTGAAGCCATTTTAAAACAATATAGTACCAAAATTGAATTTCCCAAAACTGGCAAACGTGGCAGACCCAACAATTCCATTCTCATTCCACATCCAGATCTAAATTATGCCCAAGTGGTCAAAACCAGAAAAAATGGCCGAGTTGTGAAAGTGGAAACCAAGCTGGTCTTTGGCAATCAAGAAAAGGTGGATCAAATTCTTGACAATTCTACTGTCAGTAATTCAGTCAATATCGCTTTTGTAGAAAGAAGCAATTTAACTTCAAGACAACATAATAAAAGATTTGCCCGAAAAACAATTGCCTTCTCTAAATTAAAAGCAAAATTAGAGCAGCAATTTAATCTCTTCTTGGGGTTTTATCACTTCTGTCGACCTCATGGAGGGTTGCGATTAACTCTGGATAAACCTCAAAATAGAAGAAAATATCAGTATCGAACTCCTGCCATGGCAGCTGGAATTGCTGACCACATCTGGGATTTCAAAGAACTATTTTATTATAGAGTTCCGGTTGGAACGTAATTACTCAA
>CAZNDR010000516.1:0-3539 GCA_964571835.1 uncultured Cytophagia bacterium
TTTTACATCTGATATTCGTCAGGAGACGGAGCAAGGTCAAATTTGGGATTTGGCGATCGAGACAAATCAAGCGGATGCTCAAATTAAAATATCTTGGTCGAAATTCCAAACGCAACAAATGGACTGGGAATTTTCTTTATTCGATAAAAAGCGAAATAGAATAATCGATATGAATGCAATTTTTGAATACAGTTACTTACGGCTTCCCGGTGAGGATTGTTCATATTTTCAAATCTTTGCTGGCAAGTCAAGTTTTGTAGAAAGGCAACTGGAAGAAATCCGCGCTCAAATGCCTGAAAATTATTCCTTGTCTCAAAACTATCCGAATCCTTTTAATGCTTCAACCACTATTCATTTTGCTCTTCCCAAACAAACACAAATTAGCTTGACCATCTTTGACCTGTTAGGAAAAGAGATAAGAATCATTGTTGAAGGGAGATTTGCTGCTGGACAATATGAGATCGAATTAAATGCGGCAGACCTAACATCAGGATTATATTTTTATCGTTTGGCAGCCGAAAATTTTAATATGGTACGAAAGCTGGTAATATTGAGGTAATAAAATCGAAGATTTCAGTAAATCGCCGTAGATTCAATTTCCGCATTGGGGAAAAAGGGAGACCCGTTTTAACGAGTCTCCCTTTTACAAATTAATTTGGACAATAATAATTCCGCTTAGGGCAGTTTTCGGATTTCGATGTTGCCATTGCTGGTTTCTAATTTTATCAAATCGCCGCCGCCATTTATTTTGCCTTCGCTGTGAATCAGCTCGATCCGTTGACCTCGTTTATTTTCTCTGTCTTTATTTCGGTCGGTAGTAAGAGGAAAATCTGATGAGATATCATAGTCATTCCAGGAAAAACCGGAGATTTTAATGGTAGCATCGATTGTTGCCGGAAGATTTGCTGGAATAAATAGTTTCAGGTCACCGCCCGAGGAATTCATCGTGACATGATGGTCTTTGCTGAAATCCTTCAAAGTCAATTTGGCTTCTACATCACCGCCGGAGGTAGCTGCCTCGACATAACCATCAATGCCGTCTAATTCGATATCGCCGCCTGAGGTCTGTGCCTCGATACCATTTTTTACATTAATGGCTTCGACATCTCCGCCCGAAGTTTTGGCGCTGACGACATCGCCGATATCATTCAATTCAATATCGCCGCCTGAAGTGCTGACGCCAATCGAACCCTTGCTGCCATTTACAATAATATCGCCACCTGAGGTATGAGCGTCAACTTCAGCGCCGACGTTGGTCAGCTTAATTGTTCCGCCTGACGTTTTTGCCACTACTTTGGCTTTGTTATTTTTAACATCAATGTCGCCGCCGGAGGTTTTTGCATCAACCAAACCTTCGACATCAATCAGCTCGACATCTCCTCCCGACGTTTTGACATAAACTTCTTTGCTGGTTTTTTCTACGGTGACGTCGCCACCAGAAGTTTTCGCATTCACCACGCCATCGATTTTTCTTATCTCTAAATCGCCACCAGAGGTTGCTAATTTGACTGAACCTGTTAGATCCGCAACTGAAACATCTCCGCCCTTTGTGCTAACATCGACGTTAAAAACTGTAGGTACGACAATCTTAAAATTACTGCTCATGTAAGAACGATAGCTGCCTTCTGCCCCGACACTAACAGTATTGCCGCTTTGGCTATAAAGCGATTTCAGATCTTTCAACATCGCTTTTGCTTCTTCTTCGGTGTAAACATCCATTTTTCGGACTTCATTAATTTGAACAAGGTTTTTGTCCCAGGTAGTAATAAAAACATCGCCTCTGACATCATCTAACACCAGATTGCCGGCTTTGCTGACGTCAAATTTTTTTTCGATCTCGGCTACCCAATAGCGTCCTTCTTTTTTGAATTCCTGCGCTGATAAATAGGCGGCTGCTAAAACCGTCGAGCATACTATTGTGATAAGCGCTACAAAAAGTAATTTCTTGTTCATGACAATTGCCTCCAATTGAATAAAGGTTATTTTGATTAGTTCATTGATTATTCATTTTCAGGTATTTCTGGATTTTTAGTACGCTGCAACAAAATTGCCGCTTTTGCCTGGACATATTCACTGGTATCGTTTTTGGCTGCATTGACAATGACCGGCGTAATTATCCCATTTTTCAATTTATTTAAGCCATCAATGGCTTCATTGCGTATGGCTGAATTTCGTTCTTTGAGGAGCACTTGAATTAATACATTGATAATGATGTGTCTTACCGAGTGGTTGACGGGCATTTCTGTCAACAAGCGAATAGCCTTTAATCTTATCCCCGGATTTTCATCTTTTTCTAACACTTCAATTAATGCTTCAACGATTTGTTTATCATAAGATTTTGTCAAAGCTAAAAGGCCGACAGTCTTCAAACGCATATTTGGCCGTTGGTCGGCAACCAGCGTTTGCGTCAAAAGGTGTTTGATTTCAGGGGCTTCCATTTCTCCCTCGATGGTCAATCGTTGCAGAGCATTCACAGTCACCATTACCCGTTTGGTCGCTGGATCATAATTTATCGATTCTACGGCAGCTTTATCTATATTTGATAAGAGCTGCTGCTGCGGAGACAGATCGGCTATGGCTTTTTCGGAAAAGAATCGATTGCCAAGAAAAATGCCAAGCAATAATACCGTGAATACGGTTGCCCAACGAATAGCTGGTGAAAAATCTAACGATAATATTTTCCGCAGGTAGCTGTAATGCGCTGGTTTTAATTTGACTTGCCTTGCTAGCAACAAACGCTGATGCAATTCATTGCGGTTCTGCTGCAGGAACGATTCGGTCGGTTTTGCCTGGATTTTCTTATTGAGAAGCTGATGCGTCTGGACAATCTCTCCATAGTGAGCCGAACAATTATCGCACATTTTTAAATGGTCATTTAGCTCATGCTTTTGATTATCGTCAAGCTCATCGTACATTTTCAGCCACATCCATTGACGATATTTATTGCATAGGTTCATTGTTCTTCCTTTTAATTTTATTGGAAGGCTTTTAATTCTTTTTGCAGTTTTTGAACAGACCGAAAAAGATAATTTTTGACTGTGCCCTCCGCACAGTCCATTATCTCTGCAATTTCTGCTAATTTATAGCCATGATAGTGTCGCAACATAAACACGGCTTTTTGTTTCGGAGACAAGAAATTAATGGCTTGCTGGATTTTAGTGTTAATCTCCATATTCAAAAATTCATGCTCCGGATCGGGTGAATCATCTGTCAAGAAAGCTTCGACGTCATCTTCATTATCGCGCATTTGCTCCCATAGCGAAAGCGCCTGTTGAGTCGCTCTTTTTTTGCGATAGTTTATTGTAGCATTAATGGCAATCCGATATAACCACGAGAAAAATTTGCTTTGAAAACGAAAGGTGTTAATGGTTAAAAAAACTTTCATAAATACTTCTTGATAAATATCCCTAGCATCTTCAACATTATCCACCATATTCAGAATCAGCCTCATTATCTTTTCATCATAACTGCGAACCAACTCTTCAAAAGCGACTAAGTTGCCACGCTGTGCTTTTCGTACCAATAATTCTTCATTATTA
>CAZNDR010000517.1:0-3532 GCA_964571835.1 uncultured Cytophagia bacterium
GAAAAGTATAGGTATTAAACAATTGGTTCAAAAAACAAACAAATTTTATAATAAAATGTAGAGCAAGAAAAAAATAGCGCCCAGCATTAGCAAACAAAGTTCATGCCAATTAATAGCTTACCTAAACCCTTAATAAAATCGCTTTCATTAAGTAATTGATTTTTAATTTCCTAAATAATAACAATCCATTATTGATAGATACTAATTCATTAAAGTGAATAAATTTAGATTGCAAAATGAAATAAATAAAAAGGTTTTGCTTTTAAAAGCAAGCTCAGCTTTTTAATATTGCATCGCGGCATTTTTGAAGCTACCTAATTTTTTGCCTTGGCCGTTATTAATGACAAAGACTTTTGTAATAGCTTAGCCACATGAAGTGCCGTTTGCTTAACAAGTCAAATGCCAAAGCTACCAATGCCAATTGCCAAGGAGTTTTTTGTCTTTAAGCTTTTAGCTTTGGCATGGCTTAGCATTAAAATAAAATAAAGCTGTGAGAGACTCTTGACATCAGGATGTAAAGCTTAATTTATTTTTTAAATTTTGGCATTTGATATTGACTCAATTCTTTTTTTATCTCACCACACAATTACAGATTTTATGAGAATAAACTTACAAATTATTTCTTGAATTTTTTGAAACTCAGATTGGATTAGGAATATCTACAAATTCACACTGAACACGAAAATGAGCCGCGACCACTTCGCTCAACGCCTGCACTCCGAATTTTTCCGTATTGTAATGACCGGCATAAATGTAATTGATTCTTGTCTCCTCCAATTCGCGGACAATATTTTCTTTAATGTCACCACCGACAAAAGTGTCAGCCCCCTTTTCTTTTGCCAGATGATAATTCCGGCAGCTGCCGCCGCTAACCACCAGAATCTTATTTACAGCATCGCAGCCGTACGGGAAAAGGATGGCTTTGTCATGGACGATATTTTTGACTTGTTGAAAAAATTTTTCCCTGGTGATTTGTTGATTGAGTTTTCCCATAAAACCAACATCGATTGGCTCAAGCTTTTCGATATTCAATTTTTTCATCAATTGAGCGTTGTTGCCATGTTCTGCGTGGGCATCCAGAGGTAGATGATAGGCCGCTAAGTTGATGTCATTTTTTAAAAGCAGCGCTATTCGCTCTCTGAAAATCCCAGTCAGTGAAAAAGGGGAAGGATCACTTTTCCAGAACAGCCCATGATGAACGATGATCAGATCGGCATTTTTGCTCACCGCCTCTTGAATTAGACGCAAGCTGACGCTAACGCCAAAAATGATTTTGTTAATTTCTTTTTTCCCTTCAACCTGCAGACCATTGACACAAAAGTCATTAAAATCGGTAACGCTTAGCACGTCATTCAAATAATTAATTATTTCTTTCCGATCTGGCATTTTTGTTTCCGACCTCATTATTGTAGAATCAAAAAAGCAATAGGATGGGAGTATCGGATTATTAGAGCGTTGAATATCCATTCCATCAATCCAAAACTCCGTTGCTCCATATCAATTTTGATGAACATTTTAACATAATTTGATCTCCTCAAACTCATAAGCCATTCGACCCAAGCCAATTTTTTCACCATGCTCTAATTGAATTAGGGGATTAACTGAAGGATGAGACATTTTTTCCAATGGTTTTCCTGCTTGTTGCTGGATCAAATCCAAGCTTGCTTTGTCAATGGCCACCGGATCCTTTGCCGCCAGAATGCCAATATCCTTGATCAGTGGATTTTGTTGACCACCAAGACAATCACAATCTTTGGTAACATTGATCAAAAAATTCAAAAAACAGATTTTATGTTTCTTATTCAAACAGACTCCCAGTGCGTGTTCTGCCATTTTTTTCTGCAAGTCGCTGCTGGAGGTTTGCCAATTATAGCGGACGGCATCAAATCGGCAAACAGTGAGACACTCGCCACAGCCGATACAAATTTTTTCATCAATGGCAGCTATGTCGCTATTCATAGAAATGGCTTTTTGCGGGCACCAGATCAAGCACTCTCCGCAGCCAGTACAATGAGAACTATTAATCCGG
The DNA here is from genome assembly GCA_964571835.1 of uncultured Cytophagia bacterium. Classification (GTDB taxonomy): domain Bacteria; phylum Zhuqueibacterota; class Zhuqueibacteria; order Thermofontimicrobiales; family Thermofontimicrobiaceae; genus CAZNDR01. Next base: position 2,030 of record CAZNDR010000517.1, read on the forward strand.
GGTTTTACCGAAGAATGCTGGCGCAGTTTTCCTTTTCTGCTGGCTAAGCCCATTCCTATGTTTTTAATTGCGCCGCCCAATCCGCTGGCAAGATGACCAGTGACGTGCGAGGTAACGATCATTGAGTTGGCGACCACAGCTTCCGTGGCGATGGAGACTTTTTTAAAAAATACGCCGGGAATATCCATTTCCATCTCATTACTCCCCCTCAAACCATCGGCAATTAAAACAGGGGCGCCAGTTTGCTCCAGTGAAAAGCCATGCCTTTTTGCCAGATGTAAATGTTTTACCGCATCAGATCTTTCGCTGGCATATAAGACACAAGTATCGGTGAAAAAAGGCTTGCCACCTATTTGCTTGAATTTTTGAATTAGCGGCAAAAAATAAGCGGCTGGAATGTGAGTCGAATTTCCCTCTTCGCCAAAGTGAGTCTTAATGGCAATAAAATCTCCCGTCTCAAAACAGCGCTCAAAACCGGCTTCATCGAAAAGAGCAACAATTTTTTTATGAATCACATCAAGATTTTCTCGTGCCGATGCTGGAATATAATAAACTTTCTCTGCCATCGCTCAGGCTCCAAAAATATTTTTGATCTCCTATTCCCTTCTGTAATTGGTGAAGTCGGCATATTGGTCTTTTAAGTGAGTTCGGTCGAAAGGATTATTCATTTCATCAACAGAAACCTGTTATAATTATCACATTTCATGTTTGTCGATGACTTCAGATTTTTTTTTGCTCGCTTCGGTGGATGTTAAAAAAAAGGCATAAGTTGCCGTGCTGTTTTCAAAATCTAAACAAGATGCGTTAGATAATTAACCATAAAAACAAAGAGCATAAGTTAATGTGGTTACAGTTCAATCTCGGTTTCAATAATCTCTTTTACGAATGGGTCATCCTCAGTAAAATCTTCCGGCGTGTAAGGGTGTACTTCGTGTTCAGAGCTGATTGGCAAGCAGATGGGTTTTTTTTTCTGTCATCAAAACGACTGCCTGCAAAACATCAGAAACAACTGCCACATCTATGCCGCTCTATTTCTTGTAGCATCCTCGTGCATAGCTTCCAAACAAAATTGCTCCTTTTATCAAGATATCATTTTCATGCAAAGTCTTAAAAAATTTTTCGATGGTAATTTTTACTTTAGTCGAGATTAAAGTCATATATAAGATTTCTTGATATCATCAAAATATTTTTCAGCAAAGGATTTTGTGCACTTCTTAAAGAACTTTTTTTTAAGGTCAGGGTATCTTGCTTCAAGGTGAAAATCATTAACATCACTCAAAAAGATCGCCTGATCTTGAGTAAGTCAATTTTCGAAAGTCTGGCTAACGCAGCTAAATTATGAGTTTTCGGCGGCGTGTTGTCATTATTTTGGGAGACAAATATGGCTTTGAAAGCCTTTTTCACTGCCAAATGTCCAATAAACAAACACCAGTCATATTTACCTGATTTAGATAAGTTCTCAGCGGCATCCAGATTGTGAGCTGCACTTGCCAGCCAGTATCT
>CAZNDR010000518.1:0-3520 GCA_964571835.1 uncultured Cytophagia bacterium
AGCTGTAACAATAGCGCTGGAGCCAGCCAATCCTACCTGACGAGGGATTGACGAATGATAGCGAATGGTAAAATTTTTATTAACTAATTTGATTTCATTTTCTTGGCAATAATCAAGAAATTTTTTTATGGCAGCTTTGATCAATCGCGTTCCGCCATAATAGCCGAGCAAACTTACAGATTCTGACAAGTGATAGATATTTTTATAAGCATGCAAATCTTCTTCACGAGGCTCAATATTTAGTTCCGGCGTTTGATACAGCGTGACGTGAGCGCCAAAATTGCGCACGATAATGGAAATCGTTTTGCCATAATAACCATCCGACGGATTGCCAAGCAATCCAGCTCGGGCGTATGCATTTGATTCAATGATCATTTAGCCACCTTCCAAATAAAGTGAAAATGCAGTAATTATTTGGATAACAAGTCGAAGGGATAATTTAAAATAAAAATGGTCATTTGCAAGTAATTTTTAATGACACAATCAGGAGCTGAATTTCTGCTTGTTCGACAAAAAAAATGAAACAAAAACAACGATAGATTTACTTGTTTTCGGTAATAGAGTTTTTTGATTTATCATCTCGTGTTATTTACTTAAAGTATTGCTGCTACAATCCCAGATATTTGTCTCTTCCCTTTACCAAAGCGGCAATTTTTCGTTCTGCCACCGATCGTTTTAGCATCCAGAATCCACAATCAGGATGGACCCATCTTATTCTGCCAATGCCTAATTTATTCTCTGCGTGTTCAATGCGCCTGGCGATTTCGTCTTCAGTTTCAATATGATTTATTTTAATATCAACGACACCAATGCCAATGGCAATGCGTGAATCAATATTTTTTAATGCTTCTAAATCTTGTTCGGGTCGGTGAGCCATTTCCAGAATGAGCTGATCGCAGCGCAGCCTATTTAAAAAATCAATAAGCTCTTTCCAGTCCCCTTTTTGAATAGATTGTCCGCCATAATTGCCAAAACACAAATGAACGGCTTTTTCACAAGGCACTCGATCTAAAATCTGATTAATGGCTTCGCTAGCGAGGTGTGTATCTTTAGGACTGCCAGGAATGTTAGCTTCATCAATTTGAAGGCACGCGCACGGCAAATCTGAAACCTGTTCGGCAATTACGTTAGCAATAGCGTTTGTTAAAGCGTGCAGATCAAAATAATAATTATCCAACAACGTTCTGGCTAACATGTAAGGACTAGTGAGGGTAAATTTAAAAATACCATCAGCTACAGAGGCTGAACGCGAACAGTCTGAAAATAAATCTAAACAACCTTCCGAAATTGAAGACATGACAATGCCTGCCGGTTTTTTTCTAAAGCTCATTTCTTGCTTGTTTCGAAAAGCAATTGAATGGGAACGTCCTATGTTGATATTTATACCGCCGAGATGTTTTATAAAATATTCAATCATGCCATTGGTATCAGGGTGATCGGTATCATAGCGATACAATTCACCATCAGTTGGCAGATCAACCCCCAGACGGCGCTGCGTGCTGATTACAACTTGTGTGGCATCAATAATCGCTTGCTCGCTCCTGGCAGTCATCAACCAATCGATTTCAGAAAACGAACCAACAGTTGTGGTCAAAATCCTGGGCAGTTTTGGAATCTTGTTATTCATAATTTTTTCCATTATTGTCGTTAACAGCTAACCGCGCTGTAATTCAATATTCTCAATACGCACTCCTTCATCGACTTCAATAATATAAGGTTTTCCGCCAGCCTTCTGGATCGCCTCAGCAATTTTTTCCGGATATTTGTCAGCAGCTACAAACATGCATCCTCCGCCGCCAGAACCATTCAATTTGCCGCCATCTGCACCAGCAGCAATTGCTCTCTCGATCAAGCGATCCAGTTTCGGCGTCGATATTTTCAAATTATCGCTTAAAAGCTTATGACAGGACGAGAGTAAATTTCCAAATTGTTTTTTTTCAAATTTAGGTCGCTGAAATAGTTGATAAGCTTGAAAAGTAATATCCCGATTGCGCAAGGTACTATTAATTAATTCTAATTGGTCATTGGATAAGAATTGTTTCTGGCTGAGAAATTGATCAAATGGGACCTGTTCAAGATCAATTTGAAATCCTCTATTTTGCAAATTAGCCACAATATTCAAAACACCGTCTTTTACACGAGCTAATATTTCAGTGGTATTTTTCGCCTGCAAAGAATCACCCAATACGAATGTTCCTAAATTTGATTTCAACCGTTCTATTTTCACCGGATTTTTGAATTCAATGAATAAGACTCCTCCCAGACTGCAAGCATAGTGGTCCATCATTCCTCCAGGCTCTTTAAATTCCAGCACTTCAGCGCGATGGGCTAATTTGGCAATTTCCATCGGCTCATTGGCGCGAACATCTTCAGCGATGGTTAACAAGAATTTTATCCAGGCGACAATCAGCGCCGATGAACTAGAAGTGCCTGAGTTAATGGGAATTTTTCCTCGAACAGTGCATTCATATCCTGTGGGAATGTTCACTCGCTCTCTCAAAATTACGTTAAGGGCACTGCGAAGATAGTCTCGATCCTGGGTGTAATTAATTGGACTGTCGAAAGAAAAGCTGTCCGTCTTATTAATGTCAGGAAGATGAAAGATAAATTGTTTATCGTTTCGTCGTTCTCCTTCTATTTCAATTCGCAGATTAATAGCGGCGGTAATAACCGGTAAACCTAAGTAATCCTGATGTTCGCCAAAAAGACAAATTCTGCCTGGTGCAGAAACCTTTAGCTTTTTGATCTCCAATGGCAATCTTTTCTCCACTATTTTGTTTTAATATCACCTTCATCGATTCTTCTCGTATGCTGATCAGAAATACTTGCTTTTTTAATTTTGTCAGCACCGAATTTGTTTTGTATTATGTCAATGATTCGGTCAATTTTTTTCTCATAACCGGTAGTGTGGTCAAACATGCTAAGTTGATCGCCGCAAGACGTATCGAGATTGGATACCGCGACACCAAGCAATCTAACCTTTTTTTGCTGTCGGTCAAATTTCCGATATAAGTTTAAACAAGTCGATGATATAATTTCCGAAGCATCAATAAAACTTTTATAACTTTGCGCTCGAGTAAAAGTGCTAAAATCCGCAAGCCTAATTTTTAAAGTAATGGTTTTGCCTTTTAATTGTTCTTTTCTTAAAATTCGGCTCACATTGTCCGCAAGGGCAGTAATTGTTTCTTCAATTTTGTCTTCATCATTGATGTCTTCCAAAAAGGTATTTTCCAGACTGACCGATTTGACGCCATGTTCTACTTCGACATCGCGATTATCAATGCCATTAGCCAGGCTCCAAAAATGGAGTCCAGCTTTTCCCAATTGTTTTATGAGGGCCTGATGCGGCACTTTTGCCAATTTTCCTATTGTATCTATGCCTTTTGCTTTTAATTTAATTTCCGTCTTTTTGCCAACACCCCACATTTTTGAAATTGGAAGCGGCGCTAAAAATTCTGCAACCTTATCCGGCTCAACAATTACCAATCCATCTGGCTTTTCTAAATCTGAGGCAACTTTT
>CAZNDR010000519.1:0-3512 GCA_964571835.1 uncultured Cytophagia bacterium
AGTATTTTGAGATTTCGGTTCGGGTGCGGCGAACCATCAGGTACTTCAGCACTTTCTCGCGGATTTCTTTGGCGTTCTCTTTGACAATTCGGATGTATTCCGAATAATCGCTTTGCCGGTCCAGCTTTTTCAGCTTCCTGGCCAGCCCATTAAAGAAGCCTTCCAGATCGGGCAAATTGGGAATTGTGCTTCTCCTCGCTTTTTGGAACAGCTTAATCTGGCTCAGAATATCTTTCGGAGCATTGTTATAGGGAGTAGCGGTAACGAGAATCACTCTTTTGCCGCGGCAAATCTCAGCTAATTTCTCATAGGTGATGTTAGTTTCAGTGCGAAACCGGTGCGCTTCGTCGATGATAATGTTCTTAAATTTTTCAGTACCTCGGCAAAGTATCTCTTCTAATTTTCCAACTGATTCAAAATCCGCTGCGACTCGAAAATCGGAAAAGACATTGGTCCAGGAACCCGGATTTGTTTTATCAAGCAGCACCGGCGGAGCGATAACCAATGTTCTGCCATCAATCTGGCCTGCCAGCATGGCTGAGATGTATGTTTTTCCCAAGCCAACGACATCTGAAATAAAAACGCCGCCGTATTCTTCAAGGATTTTTTTTGCGTTTAAAACCGCCTGTTCCTGATATTGCAGCCTCTTGAAGTCTTGCGGCAAGTATCTAAAAAATAGCTCATCAGTCTGGCTTAACTCATCTTTGAAATATTCGTAAAGGAATTTCAGGTAAAGCTGATAAGGTGTTACATCTGGACTAAGCCAGGTTTTTTCCTGAATCGTTTGAATATATTTTTCGCTGACGTCGACAGCATTTTTCCAAAGCTCCTCAAATTTGTTTTTGGCAAACTCGTAATCAGCACGGTTTTTCAGTTCGACATTAAATTCAAGATTTTCCACTAAACCGGAGTACGTGAAATTGCTGGATCCGGTGATGACCCTTCCAACATCTCGGTCGCCTTTGGTAAACGTCATTATATATAGTTTAGCATGAATATTTTGTGACGGATAAGCTCTTATTTCCAATTTATTATTTCTGATCCATGCAATAAATTTAGCTACACCTTCTTCAACTTCCCGCTTGTCTTCCGAATTCTCCATCTCTTGTTCCACAAGTCCTTCATAAGTCTGTTTCGTTTCCGCATGGGAAACTTGCAGCGTTTGTTGCCGACAGTTATTGGCTTTCGTGATTAGCTCATAAGTTTGTCTGCTTGTGCTAATGCCAACTAGAATTCTAATTTTCTCTGCATTTTCCAGTGATTTATAAATGGCATGAAAGCCACTGGTATAGAAATAGCCAACAAGGCAGTCGAACAATTTCGTATCTTTTGTAAGTGATTGAAACCTTAATTTAAGATTTTGTTGTTCTTCGTTGGTGATGAAAGTTAAATCGGTGCTAATCATATTTACAAGTTCCATTGAAATAGTTACTTGGCAGGGCTATCATAAACCAATGAGAAAGCAAAAGCAACAATAGAGCGCTCGAACCACTTGTGTAATAATGGTGAGCCTAGCTCTTCCCAAAATTAAAAACTAAACTCTTTCTATTTATTATCAAACCACTTCTGATAAATTTCCTGCCGGCGATCTTTCATAAAATGACGCGCTGCATGAGATCTCTTCACTTCGTCCAGATCAATTTCCTGAATAAGTAGAAATTCCTTTCCAGCAGGTGCTTGCGCCAGAATTCTGCCATCCGGTGCAGTGATGAATGATTTGCCTTCAAATTCAAGGCATTCTTCCTTCCCCACCCGGTTGCACAACGCGGTAAAATAGCCGTTTTGAAATCCAGCCACCTGCATTTCCGCTTCGAATAAGCCCGGCGGCCACTCGCCCACGGCGCCGGCTTGCGGCACGACCACTAATTCGGCGCCGGCTAAGGCCAGCGCTCGCATATATTCCGGGTAATGGCGGTCATAACAAATAGCTACGCCAATTTTGCCCATAGTAGTCTCGTAAACGAGCTTATCACCATCGCCAGGAAAATAATAGCCCTGCTCAAAAAAACTAGGCCCTTCCATGATATGTACCATACGCGTCACGCCCAATATTTTTCCCATTGAGTCGATCAGCGGTGATGAATCATAGGTTTTATTTCCCACCTTTTCAAAAAGATTTAATACCACGACTACCCTCCATTTTCGAGCTAGGTTAGAAAAAATATCGGTAGTTGGTCCGGGAATAGTTTCAGCTAATGACAAATTTTTTCCCATCGCAGGTCGTTGTGGATAAAAAGGTGTAAAAGCCAATTCCGCAAAGGCAATTAACTGGGCGCCTTGGTGGGCGGCTTTTTCCAAAGAAGCAATCGCTCGGTCTATATTGTTCTGTTTGTCTTTAGACGCCTGTTGCTGGATCAAGGCTATTTTCAATAATCGGCTCATGAATTTCCTTTTAATCAATGGCGCTCTACTTTAGCAGCCACATCTTGCACCAAACGACAGGGTTGAGGATATTCTCATTCCTTAAAATTCGATTTGCAAAAAAGTACAATTAGTGTTCGGCTTATTTCTTTAATTATTCTTCTTCATCAAATTCACTGAGATGTTTTTTGCCACAGCTACAGTGTCTTGATAAATTACCTGGGTGCGGTATCTAATATTTGCTAACTTCGAGGAAACCTCGATAGCTATGGGCATTTCCGGGTAATAGGCTTCTACTCGGCGGATGAGTTTGCTGCCTTTGGTGATGGAGAACTGCGCCTCAACGGTGAGGCTTTCCGCAGGCTCAGCCGCCCAGGAAAAATTGATGCATTTGTTGTCACTGTAAAAATTTAAGCTTGATTGGACATTGTCGAATTCCAATGTATCTAATCTTATCTGGAAATCGACAAGGTACCACGGCCGCTGGCTAATCAGCGACCAATTAACTTGGACGTTCATGGTATCAGCTAGGGTATCTATAACCGCTTCCGAGCCGGTTAATGTCAGCCAATCAGCGACAAAGGAATGGCTCAATTTTTCTTTATGCGTTCTGCCAGAAAAATATTTATCCAGCGAATCGGTTTTTACAATAACATCTTTGAAATATTCATTCCCGACCAGTTTTAATTTGCTCTTATTTTTTTGAATATCATATTCCGCCTCCGCCCTCACCGTCGGACGCCACATTTTATTGTAAGCGGGAAGAGAATACAAATATCCACCGTATCCCAAAATGACAATCCCAATTAGCACAGCAAAAATTGGTTTTCTGAAAAATTTGGCAGCCGATTTAATTGGCGGCACCGACATAATCAAATAGGAAAAAGCATAACAAAATGGCAGGTACCATAAAATCATCAATCCAGCAAGCAGGCCGCTATAAAAAGAGGCTTTGATAAAATTGTCCAAGCTGTAGCCAAGATTGATCGAAAAGTGAGCTTTCATGGGAATGATTTCATCAAACATCAGTCGCAGCAAGGGGAGCGGAGAAGCCAAGACTAAAATTGTTTTCATCAACCGATTCGGAATCAAAACAGCCAGACTGAATAACATTAAGCTGAATGACGGGTAAAATGCTAGCCGGTTAAAAG
>CAZNDR010000520.1:0-3510 GCA_964571835.1 uncultured Cytophagia bacterium
TTTAGCTGCACCAAAGAGGTGGAAAAAATCATCTACCCCGAAGGTGATCCCAACTCAACGGGTTCAATAGTTGGGCTGGTGAAACAGGCCAACAGCAATGCCAGGGTGATCGTGAGACAAGCCACACCTATTGATTCAACAGTCATTAATCCGTCAGATGGAACCTTTCGCATCGATAATCTGCCGGTGGGCAATTACGATCTGTACGTTAAAGCCGAGAACTATCGCACCCACTGGCTTCGCAATGTTATGGTTAACGCTGCCGGGGTAACCTATATTGGAGAGATTTCGCTTTCTCAGACTCCTGATCTGGTGGAATCATTTTATCCCGAAGACAAATCCGAAATTGTCTTTGACCGCCGTTGGTCGCAATTATCCATTGCTATAAATTTCACCGAGGCCATGGATCGGGAGAGCGTAGAGCAAGCTTTCTCCACCAATCCGCCCAGCGAGGGCGTGTTTTACTGGGGCACTTTTACTGAAGCGGTAACTCCAATTTACTACTGGGATGAACGCAATTATCTGGTTTACGACAGGGGACCAAGTCAAGGTGGCACCATTACCACGTTCTCGCAAGTTAAGGCTTTCACTTACCGCATGGCGCGCAAAGATTGCTATTCCGATACCACCTATACCATTAGTTTGTCCACCGTCGCCAAAGATACGGCTGGCAATCATCTGACCTTTCCGCTGCAATTCAGCTTCAGCACCGTTCAGTCAGCTTTATCACTAAACGCTATTATGACCGAGCCGCAGCATGGCGATATTTTTGTGCATCCGATTCAGAGTGCTTCAATCTACCTCACCTTTCCCAGACGCATGGACGCCAGCTCAGTAGAAAATGCTTTCACCCTTACTCCAGCATCTGACGTGATCTTTGTTTGGCCTGAGGCTAATAAGCTGCGTGTTTACACTGGAGGGCCATTGATGTGCGAGGCAGATTATCTAATCCGAATCTCCGGTAATGCTTTGGACTTAGACGGTGTTGCTCTTGGTGAGCCATTTGAATTTTCTTTTAGTACAGCTCCGATCGAAATTGAATCGACCTCGCCTCAAAAAGGAGAAATTTTTGTATCGCGAAAAGCACGAATCGTTTTAGACTTTAATACCTACATGATTCTTTCGTCAGTACAAGCAGCAACTCAGATCAGTCCGGGCATCGGCGGTTCTTTCATTCGCGGTTACGAGCATGGAGATGGCAACCCCAAGGACGTAATCACCTTCATTCCTGCAGGTAACTTTTTAGCGAACACTAAATATACCGTAACCTTGGGCACTGGGGCTTATGATTTACATGGCACGAATCTAAAACAGGACTATAGTTTTCAGTTTGTGACTGAGCCGGAGTAATTGTTTATCATAATATACGAAGGAGAAAACAATGACAGTTATCAAATCTATTATTGTTGTGGTTAGTATTTTTAATCTTCTCTTTTCCTGGTGTGATGACCTCATCACCAGCCCGGAAACACCTGAAGGACGCTATGCCTATAAAGGATACGATTCCACTGGCGTGAAAATCGTTGCTGGCTGGTTGAAAATTGAATTGGCTGATAGCGTGACAGTTACTGGGGAATGGAATTTTTATAAAGTTGGTCAGCCGGAAAATATCGGGCCGCAAATCGGCTCGGGCAGCCTAAGGGGCAGCTATAAAAAAGGAAGATTATCCCTCAACCTTAATCCGGACATGCGAGACAATAATGTTGTGCTCATGGGCGATTATGGCGAGAAAAAATTTGAGGGCGATTGGATGTACATTGGTTTCGCAGGCGTGATCAATCGAGGCACGTTTAAGGCTGTGAAATAAAAGTGCAATGAGGCAGCAGCTTGGCTATTGGCGGGATTAACTATTTTTCCCTAGCTTGTTCTTGCTTCTGGTTTTTGGCAAGGCCAAATTTTAGAGATTGTGTTAATCAATCAGATTCGAACGATTGGAGTTTGCCGATTGTGCTGATCAATTGCTAAAGTGGAATTTTAAGCGGTGTCAAAAGAGAAAGCAGGGAAAAAAGATGTGAACATGAGGTGCTGATATGCAAGCAAAAAATTTTTTCTTGATTTTGTCATTCATTTTGGTTATCAATTCACATGCACAAATCGAACCAACAAAATTTATTATCTTCCGCATGGATTACCAGAGTCTGGAAACGAAATACCCGTACTATTTTACCCAACCGTACGATATTATTTTGCCGGATTCCAGCGAAGCCGTGCATCATGATTTGTACGTCAAAATAATTCCGGCTGGAGACTTTGGACGGACGATTATCCGCAGCCGAACTACCGGACAAACGATTTACGAAGCCACTACGGTTTGGGCGGGAACTGGTGAACATATTTTCCCACCCTCAGCCACGGGCGCTGCTCAAGCATCGGCGACGGGTCAAGCAACTTTGAAGTTTGTCGATTTTGAAGATTATTTTTTTCAGGCTGGCGATGAGGCACGAGCCGATACGGTCTGGCGCAAAGCCCAGGAACTGGCACCGCTCAGCTTGTTCGGTGAAGGCGAATATGGTGTGCTGACCTATCTCCATTATTTTTCGGTGGGCGTGGCTGATCCCACCACAGCTGAATGGATCATCATTTTTTATTCTATCGCTGAGGAAATTCCTGATGGAAAATGGCAAAATATTGGACTGGGATTGCCTGATCAATATATCAATGATGCCATCGTCCATTTCGGCTTTGAAAATATTCTTTTTGCCGCGACCAAAAAAGGACTTTTCCACACCACAAACGCAGGCGACCATTGGGATTTGGTCGAATTCTCGAATAACGCGAAAGTGAATGTTACCGTTTTGGTTTCTGCACCCAATCCCTGGGTAGATTGCTTGTGCGAATATCTTTACCTGGGTACTGAAGAATACACAATGATTCCGGAAGAAAGACAAGGCAGCGTTTTCAGAAGCCAGCTTGATGGAGAAAATTGGGAAGACACAAAATTCCCCGGCGATGCAGTAACAGCCATTGGCATTAATCCGTTAAATCCCCATACCGCCTATGCGGCTTCGTTCAATCCGTTTTATCATCGTTGGGGGCTTTACAAATTGACGGGCAAAACCGAATGGAAACTATTAATGCCGCAACCGTACGACAGCCGGTTATTCCGCTTTAATTGTCTTGCTGTGTCGCCGTTGGATTCCAATTTAGTTTTGACAGGCACAGATCAAGGACTCATGCTGAGTCGTGATGGCGGCATAAATTGGGAACATCATCTCAATTTGAGTATTTCTTCTATTCAGTTTTTCGAAAATCAGATTTTTCTTTCCACCAACAATAATCCGCCTTCCCGTTCTGACGGCATTTATGTTAGCAACGATAATGGAAGTAGCTGGGAAGTCTGGAGCTGGTGGACTTACTGCGTTGACTTGGCAACTGCGCGGCGCCTGGAAAAGGGCAAACCAGCCTATTTTTTTCTCGGCGATAGCAGCCGAGGAGTTTTTGTGACGCGTGAAGCGCCTTTTAATTGGCAGGATATAAGCAAGGATTTGCCTGTAAAAAAAGTAACTTGTT
>CAZNDR010000521.1:0-3465 GCA_964571835.1 uncultured Cytophagia bacterium
TTGCCACAACGTAGGGATCAGGAACCACATAAATGTCTCGCATTTCCCGCTTGGCCGCCTCTTTTACCCATTCTCCGCCATCTACGGTAAAGCGGAATTTATCGTGACGAGTCGGATTTCGGGTTGTTCTAAAACGGAATATATCACCATCCTCAGGGGGAATGACTGGATTTAATGAATCAAATGGATTTTTTACAAACCTAACCTGCCATGAGGCGTGATATTTTCCCTTTTGATGCTGCGGGAACATAATGGTAATTCTGGTACTATCCCAAATCTGTCCTTCCATTTCTGCCTTTTCTTCAGCCGCAATAGTTCTCTTATCTTTGTCATACACTACGGTAACTTTCATGCGGCGAGGATAATTAGGATCGGTAATATTCCAGGTTGTAAAGTTCAATAGATAAGCAGGGATAAGCTGAGCACTTGGTGTATATGAAGTATCGATGCCTTTATGATCGCCAACTCGGAATTCAATATCAAAGGGGGTAGCATAAGCAGCGCCTGTCAATTCAATTGTCTGTAGCCTGATATTCGATTTGGTATCTGTTGCCCATTTTTTCCATTCATTTGTTGCCCGACCATATTCATTCACTTTTATTAGCTCAATTCCCCTGTCTTCATCAGCTTCTGTGCCTCCAGCGGAATAGGCACTTTGCCACGATAGATCAAAATGAATGCCTTCGAAAATTGTTTTTTCCAAATCTGTAAATACTTTTTGAGTAAATTCATAATTGCCGGCATATTGATAGTCGAACAGTGTATCACCGGAAGTAATATTAGTGCAAGTTATACCTGTCGTGTTGCCCCATTCATAATCGGGCGTCAATTTATCCAGATAATGATCGTCATTAAAGGTCAACTCATATTTATTTCCCAGCTTGACATGATTTTTGTTGAAGACATCAATATGCCATGTCCCGCCTCGGGCAACGCCACTCACATGGTCTATTTTCAAAGAATCAATAAAAGGATTTTTATAGCCGGCGGCTGGCTCACAAGGCACACACACGGCAGTGTTGCGATCGCGATAGACAACTTCTCCCAACTGGTTCACAGTAATATTAAAGGGCGACTCGCTGGGCATGGCATCGATTTCGTAATCTTCACTGATGAGACCTTCTTCAAAAAAACCTGGCCCATTGCCGGCATCAATTGAGGTAACTGCATAATAGTAAGTTCGGCCGTTCTCCACTGTCGTATCTTTGTAAGAATGGCGCAGTCCGCTGTTATTGCCCATATCATAATGAACACCAAGGTTGGGGAATGGCACCGGATGTGCGCCTTTTAAAATATCTGCTTTGTCAAAAATTGCCAGCGGCTCAAAAAGCAGCACATTGCCAAAAGCATCAGTTATTTTTTTTATATCCAAAAATTTTGGATCCGTGCTTTTATAAACGCGATAGCCATTAAAATCATAGCCGAAAAATGGATCTTTTGAGTTTTCCGCATCGGTATCCCAATAAAGCTGAACGACGTGGTCACCAACGTTGGAAATCAGCGTCGGTTGCAGCGGCGGAGTGAGAAAACGGTAATTATTATCATAAATGCTTTGCATAGTCGCCTTATTACGAATGGCATCATCCTGATCTTCGCCCATGAGCATGGCAATAGTAAAGCGTTGCCACTCCATTTTTTCAAATTTGACGGCCCGAGCGCCAAACGTAAAGACAATGTCTTCGTCCGTCTCCTCGACTTCGAACCAGTCATCTTTGATCATATATTTATTCCAGAAGAACTTGTCATCTTCCAAATTTCGGTTCTTCTGAAATTCATAGACATAAGCAATCTTTAAACCGGCTTGGTCCGCTTCATCGATATCGGTCAAGTCAAAATCGGGCTCACCCAAATTCATGACGCCATTGCATTCGCTTCCATCAGGATCAGGGCCACTCCATCCGTTCTCATCGGGGCCGATACCGTCAGTGCCTCGATCATCATTCACCGGCTCCATGTCCAATTTGTCATTGTGATTCAAATCCTCACCCGGATCCAGGGCGCCGTTTAAATTTGCATCTTCAGTATCCCAAATACCATTTCCCTCGGTGCCATCCTCATCGGGTCCAGTGTAGCCGCTATCGCCGGGACCTCGTTTATCCAGACCAATATCTTCGAATCCTTGCCAATCACCATCATTATCAATGCCATCTTGCATCGATTCATCAACCATATAATCAGCATCATCGTCCATTCCATTATAGTTGATCCCCGGACTTTCCAAAAAGGCAAAAGCAAACGTACCAATTTTCTTGTAAGTGGAAAGCTGCTCCGGGAATTGGTGCCATTGATACATGATATCAAAATCAAGCCGGCCTCCAGCACCGGTGTAATCATAAGTCGCTTTTATGTAATTGGCAGCGTTATAAATACTTTGTCCAACGTTGGCATCGCACCACATGCCGGTAATTACCTCGTTGAGCACATAATCACTGTAATTTCTAACTCGATAAACAGAAATTAATATATCTTCAGCTAAGGGATGATACCAGGCGTAAGTTCTTCCTTCTACTTCGATGCCCAATCCAGCAATTCCGACATCGTCTTTCCAACTTCTGGTATCAGGAGTACCATCGGCATTTTTCATTGGCCAATATTTTCCGTCATAATAATCATTCAGTCGGTCATTCTCGTGATCGTCCATTCGATACAACGTTTCCTGATCAGCAATCGGTGCTGCCTTGTATTCTCCATTCCATTTTCCGACCCGCAGTCCTGGTTGAATTGTCCGAGGCGGTCGACCAAAGTACGGTCGGTCATCACCGATGTACGAACCGCCAGGCCAAAATTCAGGCCAGGTGCGCTTATCAGTGCTGATAGCCATGCTCTTCAAAATACTGGATGGCGGATCGAGGTTGTATTCGAGTGTGCCATTATAGTTAACATCTTCGGCAGGTGATAATTCGCCATCGCCGTTGATATCCTCATTGATTCCCCAAATATAGCCATATTGACCATCATTAAAAAAGCCCGGAATCGGCGCCCAAACTTGCTGATGTGTGGCATCAGAAGAGAGCTGGGGCGGAGTCCATACACTGACATGGTAAAAATAGGAATCATTGACAATCGGCAATTGTTTGCCGTCCCATCTCTCTGGGACAACTTTTCCTTTTAAATCAGTCATATCCGTTACCAGGCTGGCGATATAAAAATTTGCTTTTCCGACAAAGGTGTTTCCTTGTGCGCCAGGCCAGCGCATACCTTCGCCAGGTGAGAGTGCGGCATCAGTCAAATTGCCAATATTCCAAATGGGGCAATAAACCAGATTTCGATCAAAAAGTCCCCGAGCCCAGAAGCGAGCCCAGTGCATGGGATGGGTATCATATTGAGTGCCCGCCAGCGGTTGCTGAGCAAAGGTATTATTCGAAAGGTTAAATAAAAGCATCATTATCATCAAGATCAATAATATGCTTTTAGCTTTTTCTTTTTTATTGGTTAAGGATAACATTAAAATTCTCCTGTTTTATA
>CAZNDR010000522.1:0-3464 GCA_964571835.1 uncultured Cytophagia bacterium
AATATATATTGTATTAAATTGGAAACCAACCCAATTATGAAAAAAATGTCTAATGCTATTTTTTTCAAAAAAATATCCTCCAAAAACCACTTGCATTTTAATTTAGAAATCACTATAATTATTTCCTTCATTTAGCAACTCAACGACAAATTTATCGCATTTCGAGGCGCATTTCATTTAATTTATTGACAGATATTTCATGAACATTCTACTCGCCAACGCCAGATAGCGTTGATGGTTCGGTGTTATAATACGAATTCTATTGCGCGTTGCGTTAAGAGGGCTTACGGAAAATACATTTGATGGCATTGTTATTGGTTTTGTTGCTGCTAACACATTGGGGAGTCGCAGGGCACAAAGGAAGCAAGGTGATTAACAAGTAATATAAGCAAATGATTTAGCATATGCGCCCACCCTTGTCAAGCAAAACTAAAAGAGATCTGCCCATTGGGAAAGCTAATGAGGATAAAACACGCATGAATGCTGATCAGCGTTGTGATTGAGACACCTATCTGGAGGAAGAGAAATGGATGCTAAATTGGACAGCCTGATTGAAAAGATACGAAAAGAAGGCATAGAGGAGGCACAGCAAAAAGCAAAGGCGTTGTTGGCAGAAGCAGAAAAGCAAGCACAAGCCTTGGTAGCAGAGGCAAAAAAAGAAGCGAAGAAGATTATTGAGGAAGGCAAAGATCAAGCAATTCACTTTAAACAAAATGCGGAAGCTGATCTTCGACAAGCTGCCCGCGACACACAGCTTTTGCTAAAAGAGAAGATCAACGGCTTGCTTGATAATGTGTTCAAAAAACAGGTAGCTGAAGCGATGAAACCTGATTTGTTAAATAATTTAATTATCCATCTGGTTAATTCCTGGATTGACAGCGGAGAGACAGAAATCGTCATCAGCGAAAATGATAAGCAAGATCTGGAGAAGCTTCTTTTTAGCGGCTTACAAAAAGAGGTCCAAAAATCGATCACTATTAAAGTTAGTTCTGATATCAACCATGGCTTTCGCATTGGTAAAAAAGGTGGGCAGGTTTATTATGATTTTTCTGCCGATGTCATTGCTGAGGCATTAAAATCGATGATTAGTCCCAGATTGAAATCGATTCTGGAGCTGAATCATGGATAAATATTACTATTTTGTTTCTCAGTTGCCAGCGCTTCAATTTGGCAAGGAAACGCCAATAAGTGTTGAGAAATTTTTGAATGAAGCCAGCCAATGGCTTACTGCAAACGACTTCAAATTATTGCTAAAAGCTAATGAAATTAAAATGCCGGTCGAAAAAGTCGAGAATCGAGTTTTGCAGCAGTATTTTGAATTTGATGCACAGGTGCGCTCCGATATTGCTCACTGGCGTTATGCACAACGCCGGGAAGAAGATTTTAAACCTTCAACTTTATCTGCCTCCTTCATGAAAGAGGGGAATCCCTTGGAAATTGAAATAAGAATAATGGAAAAGTACTGGAATTTTATTGACGAAATGGAACGCGATCATCATTTTGATATAACATTTATCATTATATATTTTATCAAATTAAAATTGCTGTTTCGTCTATTCGTTTTTAATAAAGAAACCGGACTACAAAAATTTGGGAAGTTTTGCGAGGTTGCCTTATGATTCTGAATACGGGAAAGATTATTGGCATTAATGGAAATATGGTAGCTGTGTCGGTTGATGGAAATATCATGCAGAATGAGGTAGCTTATATAATCAATGGTAAAGAAAGATTGAAGTCGGAAATCGTTCGGATGGGGGATGGCATAGCTTTTATGCAAGTGTTTGAAAGTACTAAAGGCTTAAAAATCGGTGATACAGTGGAATTTAGTGGTGAGCTTCTTTCAGTCCAATTAGGTCCAGGGCTTTTGGGACAAGTTTTTGACGGGTTGCAGAATCCCTTGCCTCAACTGGCTGAGAAATATGGCTTTTTCCTGCCGCGCGGTGTTGAGTTGAAACCGCTGGATGAGGCAAAAAAATGGAAATTTGAGCCAGCTGTCAAAGAAGGCGATTCAGTGTGTCGGGGATTGCCGCTGGGACATGTCGCAGAAGGAATTTTTAAACATGCCATTATGGTGCCCTTTAACATGTTGGGCTATTATCAGGTTGAATTTATTGCCAATAGTGGCGACTATTCTATTGTTGATACAATAGCTAACATACGAGATGAAAAAGGAGTAGCGCATAGTATAACAATGAAATTTAATTGGCCAATCAAGCTTCCTATTACTGCTTATCGAGAAAAAATCGTACCCAACGAGCCGTTGGTTACACAAGCGAGAATTATTGATTCCTTTTTTCCAGTAGCAAAAGGAGGAACGTTTTGTATCCCCGGGCCGTTTGGTGCTGGGAAAACCGTGCTGCAACATATTTTAAGCCGTCATGCTCAGGCTGATATAATTATTGTTGCCGCTTGCGGTGAGCGAGCTGGCGAGGTTGTTGAATTGTTGCGTGAGTTTCCCGAATTGGAGGATCCGCGAACTGGCAAAACCTTGATGGATAGAACGATTATTATTTGCAATACCAGTTCGATGCCAGTCGCCGCACGGGAAGCTTCAGTTTATACTGCGGTAACACTTGGCGAATATTACCGGCAGATGGGATTGGATGTGCTGCTGTTGGCAGATTCTACCTCACGCTGGGCACAGGCAATGCGAGAGATTTCAGGCAGGCTGGAAGAGATACCTGGAGAAGAGGCGTTTCCAGCGTATTTGGAATCACGAATAGCTGAATTTTATGAGCGATCAGGTTTAGTGGAGTTGTATACAGGCAATTTTGGCAGTTTGACTATTGGCGGAACAGTCAGTCCAGCTGGTGGAAATTTTGAAGAACCTGTCACTCAGTCGACATTAAAAGTGGTTGGCGCTTTTCTTGGTTTATCCCGCGACCGGGCTAATGCACGGCGCTTTCCCTCCATTGATCCGCTTGAAAGCTGGAGCAAATATGAAAGCTTTATCCCTCAAAAACAAATTGATGAAGCGCGCGACGTGCTTAGAAAAGGAAATGAGGTCAACCAGATGATGATGGTAGTTGGAGAAGAAGGAACTTCGATTGAAGATTTCCAATTCTTTCTGAAAGCTGAATTTTTAGATAGCGTTTTCTTGCAGCAGAATGCTTTTGATGAAGTGGATGCAGCTTCAGATGAAAACAGGCAAAAACACATCTTTACCATGGTCAAAAAAGTTTTGGATACAGAGTTTCTTTTAGAAGATAAAAGCAAAGCAAGAGACTTTTTTAATAGCCTGCGACAATTATTTATTGATTGGAATTATGTGAAAATGGATTCGACCGAGTTCATGAGCCAGGAAAAGGCAATTATCAATTTAATTAAGGAGCACTCGGAGAATGAGAAAAATCTATAACAAAATTTTTCAGATAAGCGGTAATGTAATTACGGTGAAAGCATCTGATGTTCAATATGAAGAATTAGCTGAAATAACCACGAGGCGAGGAAAATCACTGGCGCAG
>CAZNDR010000523.1:0-3458 GCA_964571835.1 uncultured Cytophagia bacterium
GCCCTGTGTGAAAATTATGCCCAGGATGCCTTGAGCGGACGTTTGTTGTATAAGATTTAATGATAAAAAATTTACTGATATTCTAAAAATAGAAATTTAATTTAGCCATGCGAGGAGAGTAACGATGCCAAAAAGAATTTTGCTCTTGAGTATGTTAATTTTGCTTGTTGCTGTTTTTTGCACTGGAAGGATAGATAAAAATTCTTCTTTTAGTGAAAGTCAAGAATCAGTTAGAGTGATGACCTTTAATATCCGCTTGAACACGCCGGTTGATGGCCCGAATCAATGGCCTCATCGCAAAGATATCGCTGCCAGCATGATTCGCTTTCATAAAGCCGATATTGCCGGCTTGCAAGAGGCTTTGAAAGATCAGGTCGATGATTTGGCAGCTTCTCTGCCGGCGTACGGGTGGTTTGGTGTCGGCCGTGATGATGGCAAAGCTGGCGGTGAATTTATGGCGATATTTTATCGCAAAGATCGTTTTGAGGTTATAGAGCAATCGACTTTTTGGCTGTCGGAAACGCCAGATACGGTGAGCAAAGGCTGGGATGCCATGTGCTTTCGTGTTGTCACCTGGGGCAAATTCAAAGATAAGCTTAGCAGAAGCATCTTTTATTTATTCAATACTCATTTTGATCATGTCGGCGAAGTAGCCAGAAAAGAAAGCGCTAAATTGTTGCTACAGCGCATCAGGACAATTGCTGGATCACATCCTAGTATTGTTACCGGCGATTTTAACAGCTATACTGAAAGCGAGCCCTACCAAATAGTAGTAAATGGATTAGCGACTGATAAATCAACCAAATTGACTGATTCCGAGCAGGTTTCCAAATATCCTCATCATGGACCAAAGGGAACGATTACACGATTTCAATCAGCAAATTTGCCAGACAATAGAACGATAGATTATATTTTTATCAAGCACAATGTTTCAGTCATCAGGCACGGCACATTATCGGATAGCTTCGACGGCTGTTTTCCTTCCGATCACATGCCGGTATTGGCGGAACTTATCATCAAATGAACCGAACGGGGGCGATTCGATAGGATGAATAGAGTAAAATTTTGCACCTGGCACTAATTTTTGGAGAGCAGCGGTGAAGGCTTATGGCAATGGATTATCGACTGGTCTCGATCAAACCGCCGCTGACAAAATTACCACTGGATTCGTAGCTGCGGAAATGAAGATATCCAAAAAAGACCGTCAGGTGCTAAAAAGTCTGGCCGAAAAAGTAGCGGCTATTTCTCAAACGCCGCGTATGGCCGAAAAACGTCGATTGTGGTACAGCGTGAATTCATTGCAAAAAATCAGGCCAGTGATATTTTGTGATCCAGAAAACGGTTGGAATGAAATCATCACCGAATCACAAATGCAATGTACAGGAAAATTGGCGCGGCGCTGGGAAATGGATCTGCGCAAGGAAATTTTTTGGGGCGAAGAAATGGGCGACGATAAGCCAGTCGAACCATTTTTTGATGTTCCGTACACTGTTTTGCCCGAGAACTGGGGCTTGCCGACAATTTATCACTACACTGATATGAAAGATGGAGCAAAATCCTGGGATGCTCCGATTAAAAATTATGACCGTGATCTTGCAAAATTAAAATTTCCTGAAGTCGAAATTGATTGGGCGACCACAAATCAATCATTTGAACTTGCCAAAGAAATTTTTTCCGACATTTTGACGGTACGCTTGAAAGGCGTTTGGTGGTGGTCGTTGGGTCTGACCATATCAGCCGTGATGTTGCGAGGCATGACCAACATGCTGATGGACTTTGTGGATCAACCAAATAATATTAGAGAGCTTTTATCCAAAATTTCGCAGGCACACCTGAGGAAATTAGATTATCTGGAGAAGAGTGGCTTGTTGAGTTTGAACAATGACGGGACTTACGTCGGTTCTGGGGGCTTCGGCTTTACCGATGAATTGCCGCAAAAGGATTTTAATGGGCGTGTCCGATGTATGGATCTGTGGGGTTTTTCTGAAAGTCAGGAGACAGTTCATGTATCACCTGAAATGTACGAAGAATTTATCTTCACTTTTGAAAAGCCTATTTTGGAACGCTTTGGTCTCAATTGTTACGGCTGTTGTGAACCGCTCGATTCACGCTGGCAGGTAATAAAAAAACATCATCACTTGCGCCGTGTCTCTTGTTCGGCCTGGGTGAATATTGAAAAAATGGCAGCGAATCTGGAAGATAACTATATTTTTTCTATGAAACCCACTCCTGCTGTTTTGTCATTGCCTAACATTAATAAAGATGCCATCCGCAAAAATCTTCGCCATGCACTCGAAATAACCAAAGATTGTATCGTCGAAGTCATCATGAAAAATAATCATACTATAGGGAATCGACCTGAGAATTTGATCGAATGGTGCCAGATAACAAAAGAAGAAGCAGAACGTTTTGGTTAAAAATTCTTTCCCGGATTGAAGGTGTTGACTTTTGGCGTGCTCCATTTCGTCCAAGGTAAACAGCTCAGCAAAAGCGAAAAAAATTCCTCGTTTCAAGCTTTTAAGTTTATGGCGTTGATTTTAAGCTGAAGAATCGAAGCTTAAATTTTTGCTTTTAGCAGCTGACGTGTTAACTAAACCAAGCTAAAAATATAATGACATTACTACTATGTTTTGTAACCAATAGTCATCGGAGCATGTCAAGGCGAGGGACAAAGTGATGAAACACTTTTATTTTAAGTTACTTCAAGATTGTTTTTTTTCTTAGCTATGGCATCACCAATGCTATCTTTATTAGGAAGCGTACCACTAATTATGAGAGAGTATTGAAAGGAATCTGAGCATGCACGGTATTGACCTATTTATTGTAATAGCCTATTTGATAGCAATCCCAGCTTTTGGATTGTATTTCCGAAAGTATGTAAATACGGAACAAGACTATTTTTTAGCGGGTAGAATGTTGCCCTGGTGGGTTATCAGTATGTCGATTATTGGCACTCAGATAGGTGCGACTGATTATGTTGGCGCAGCCGGCGGCGCCTATCGCTTTGGCATTGCCCAGGCGCATTACGAATGGATGGGCGCTTTGCCAGCTATGATGATTTCTGCATTACTATTTATTCCGTATTACTGGAGAGCCGGAGTTTACACTGTGCCCGAATTTTTAGGTAGACGTTATAATTTAACTGTCCGCGTCATTCAATCTATTTTATGGACTTCCTGGCTCATCTTTTTTCTGGGCGTTATTTTCTGGACCAGCGGTTTGATGTTAAATGAATATTTAGGCATACCGGTCTGGCTCGGGCTGTTAATGACTGCCATGATAGTGGGCGTTTACACGGTGACGGGAGGTTTGGCTGCCGTGGCAATGACCGATGTCATTCAAACTTTGGTGATGTTTGTCGGTGGTGTGGCTTTGTCAGTACTTGGCCTGTGGGTTGTCGGCGGTTGGTCATCGCTGGCAGGTAAGCGGCCGGCGGCTGCGCGATCACACCGACCTCG
>CAZNDR010000524.1:0-3443 GCA_964571835.1 uncultured Cytophagia bacterium
CAATGGAACGCTAATAGTGTTATGGCATCCTTGCCCACCAATGTGCTTCAAACTTCATATTATCAGGTCTCGACATTTTATCTGCTAACCTGGTTAGACGAACAATGGAAAAATCCTAGGCTGATTGAGTTTCCTGACATTTCTTTTCAAAGTTATTCTGATGATACCTTGGGTACTTATCTTCGTTCCGACCTACCGGCGGAAGCAATTCAAAGCACGCTCAACTTGGCCGTTGATGCACCATTAAAGCATGGAATATTTCTAAATAAATTTGACAATGAAAATAAAGGTTATTATCAATTGGCTTTACTACCTGCCAAGGCCTTGGATTTATCCAGTTCTTATAAGGTGGCATTTTTATTTGACTATGATGCTTCCAACAGCTACACCTCTGATAGTGAAATTCTCAATAATGTAAAATCGCTGCTACATGCCAACTTTGCCGCCAGTGATTCTTTCAATCTCATTTTCTCACAACTCAATATTAGACGAGCGCGCCAAGACTGGTTGTCGGCAGATTCACTTGTCATCGAAAATACTTTTTCAAATCTTGGCACCGATCCCATAGCCAATTACAGCAACCTGCCCTCGTTGTTAGCTAACGGCATTGATTTTGTAAAAAATCATGGCAATGATGGCAGCCTCATGCTTATTTCTAATTCCGATCAGGTTGGCGATTATCAATTAGCCAATCAACTGATTGAGGACGTACTCGGCTTGATGAATCCTGTTTTACCAATTCATGTGGTAGATTATCAAGAAGAGAATTATTCCTATCATTGGATCGGTGGTAGAACTTATTTTGGGAACGAATATTTTTATACCAACATCGCCAGGTTAACAACTGCCAATTACTACAATAAAATATTTTCGGATATCCCTTTTTCTGAATTAGCAGCCAAAGCTTTTCAATCTTTGAGCGGATTTATCAGCTCTTTCGATTTGCACACCAAGTTGCAAAATGGCTTTTGTTACGGTCGTTTTAATTTAAATGCTAACCATCAATCGATCTATCTCAATCGTCCCATCTTGCAAATCGGAGAATATAATGGAAGCTTTCCTTTTATTATTGATGCTTCAGGCGTCTACAAAGGGACGGTTTTTTCTCAACAGTTGGTGGTACCAGAAACTAATATTGCTGATGCCGATAGTTTAGCTGAGGAAATTTGGGTGGGTAACTATATTAATTTGTTGGAATCCCAAAATCAAACTAATGACATCGTCAGTGAAATAGTTGATTACAGCATCAAAGAACGAGTGCTTTCTCTCTACTCGGCTTTTATTTGTCTCGAGCCGGAAAGAGGGGGAGAGGTTTGTTATGATTGCCTTGATGAATCCCGATTGGTTGGCGTCGACGAATTTGCGGCAGCAACTGCAGATGACAGCTTATTAAAAGCCTTCCCCAATCCCTTTAATACACAAACCACCATTAAGCTGAGTCTGGCTAAAGTCGCCGATACTGAAAATATGACTTTTAAAATTTATAATGTTTTGGGGCAGGTCGTCTTTACTTTTAAGCCAGAAATCGCATCGGCTCAGAATAAATTTCAATTTATCTGGGACGGCAGAAATGAAAGTGGTGTAGCAGTTCCGAGTGGAAATTACTTCTTCGTGGCTGCGACAGCGCAAAAAAGTTATTCTTTAAAATTATTGTTGATAAAATAGTCTGAAGAGCAGAAGGGCAGTAATAAAATATCGATTTATTTTTTCCGCTGCCGTTTACGAATATTTTTAGGCCATTAGATGCAATGGTTCAGAATATGCCCGGAACACAAAGACAGTCGAATTGGACATTTCATAACAAAAAAAGCCCCATTAAAATTTTGGGGCTTTTTTGTCGTACCAAATTATAATTTCATTTCAACATCTTTTCCAACTTCTCTTTTGACAAATCCATCAAATCTTTGTGCAATGAATTGCCGTGAGAGTCCATGGTAACCACTGCCGGGAAGCCTTCCACCTGAAATTCCCACACTGCTTCCGGGCTGCCGAATTGTTCCAGATAAACATGAGGGATTTTTTTCACGCATTTGGCGTAAATTTGAGCAGCGCCGCCAATGGCATGCAGGTAAACACCGCCGTATTTCTGGCAAGCTTCCAGCGTTTTGGCGGCCATGCCGCCTTTGCCGATAACCGCTTTGATACCAAATTTTTTCATCACCTCGCCCTGGTACGGCTCTTCGCGAATCGAGGTGGTGGGACCGGCAGCCATGGTTTTGTACTGATTTCCTTCTTTCAAAATCACGGGTCCGCAATGGTAAAGGATGCCATTTTTTATCGCTTCCAGTTCACCGCCTTCGTACAAATACTTGTGCACCGCGTCGCGGCCAGTAAAAACAGTACCATTGATGAGGACGATGTCGCCTACTCTTAGTGAGCGAATGACCTGTTCACTGACCGGCGTTTTCAGGATTTTTGCCTCTGCCGATGGAACTTTAAAATCATCGGGAAAATCGATTGGCTTGTCGAATTCATCAGTAGTTTGATAGAGCCAATTTACAACCTCACCTTGGTCATTTAATACAACACCCCGTCGGCGATAAGCCCAGCACATGTAAGCGATAGAGACAAAAAATGAAGCTGGCAGCCGATTGCGCAAGCCAATTTTGCAGCAGCCAATAGTTAATTTTCCGCCGAAACCCATGGGACCAATATCCAGCTTATTGGCTTCATCCATGATCCGGCTTTCCAATTGCGCTAATTCAGGAATGGGATTGGTGTCATCAACATTGCGCAGCAACTGGTGTTTGGCCCAATCGTAGCTGCTGGCGCGGTCGCCTCCGATACAGACGCCAAGAAAACCGGGGCTGCACCCTTTGCCCTGAGCCTGATAAACAGCATCAAGAATGCAAGCTCGAACGCCCTCCAAATCTCGGCCATACTTTTTCCCACCAAATTGAGCGGGCAGCGAATATTGAGCGCTCATGTTTTCACAACCGCCGCCTTTTTGTATCAAGCGAATCTCCAAATTGGCATTTTTTGTCTGGGCAAATTTAATTGTCGGGCTGCCAGGTCCGAGGTTCGTTCCTGAATTTTTGCCGGTCAAACTATCAACAGAGTTTTGTCGCAGATAGCCCATTTTGGTCGCCTCGGCTACCGCGTCTTCAATGCTTTTTTGCAGCATTATTTGATCGATGCTCTTAGGACAATCTACATAAAAGGTCAGCAAACCGGTATCCTGACAAATGGGCAATGAACGGCGTTTTGCCAGCCCGATATTTTGTAACACCAAATCCAGTGCAAAATCTGCTTTTGAGCCAGGCGCTTCCATTTTTCTGCCTAAAGCGATTACCTGTTCCACCTCCTGAGGCAAATAAGCCGACGTGCGGCGGATTAACTCAAGCACGCTTTTTGAAAACTTAGCTTTATCCATCTTCCCTCCTGTTCATTGGAAAAAAATTGTTTATTATTTTTTAATATTCAAGGGATAGTTTTTTCATCCC
>CAZNDR010000525.1:0-3439 GCA_964571835.1 uncultured Cytophagia bacterium
GGCTTTAGCCCTTCGCTTGATGCTATAATAATTCAACTAGTCATTCACATTAATATGAATGACCAGTCAAAAAGCTGATTGGGCTAAAGCCCAAGTTCTTTCGGATTTCATAAGGATCTCATAATTTCACCACAAATGCTTTGGGTTTAGCTCTTCAGTTCATTTGGTTATTTTCAACTGGTCATTCATATTACTAGCAGAATTTTGGAGAGTGCCGGATAATTTAACCTGGCTTGTGTAATCACAGTCAGTTTTAGGGCGGAAAAAAATCAATGAGCCACAAAATGGAATTGCTATAAAAAAAGTTTTTATGCTGATTAGTGCATTACTGTTTTGCAGCGCACCCTCTGTGGCAGAAAAATATGCTACGATCGGTGTTGGCGTTTGCGGTGCGTTTTAAAATCATATGGCTTAAAAATTGTCTTGCAAAGAATTAATCAAAAAGGACAATGAAATAAAAATTTTAGTTTGACAATTAGATGATTTTTTAGTATATTGAAGCCTTAAAAAATCAAATGATAACTGAAGGTATAAAGCACGACTTACTATTTATTTGAGGAGCAGCGAATGGAAATAACGCATGCGAAAACAAAAGCGGTTCTTACTTGGTTCGAAGAAATTACTAAAATTCCTCGATGTTCAAAACATGAAGAAAAAATCGCAGCGTGGTTAATGGAGTGGGCTAAACAACACAATTTTGCTGTTAAAACAGATCGAGTTAAAAATATAGTCATCAAAGTGCCGGCAACAGCAGGATTTGAAAATTCGCCACCTGTCATCCTGCAAGGGCACA
Source organism: uncultured Cytophagia bacterium (assembly GCA_964571835.1). Lineage (GTDB taxonomy): Bacteria > Zhuqueibacterota > Zhuqueibacteria > Thermofontimicrobiales > Thermofontimicrobiaceae > CAZNDR01. Next base: position 794 of record CAZNDR010000525.1, read on the forward strand.
TGGATATGGTTTGCGAGAAGACACCAGATTCTCAACATGATTTTTCCAAAGATCCCATCAAGTTGATTTATGACGGGGAATGGCTGACTGCCGATAAAACGACCTTAGGCGCGGATAATGGAATTGCTCTGGCCATGGCTATAGCCATGGCATTGGACAAAGATATTGAACACCCGCCGCTGGAATTATTGTTCACGGTCGATGAAGAAACTGGTCTGACGGGTGCCAATGAATTAAAACCCGGATTTATTGACGGAAAAATATTGATCAACGTGGATTCGGAAGATGAAGGTGTTTTTACGGTGGGTTGCGCTGGCGGTGCGAATACCTCTTCCACTGTTCCTTTCGATACCGAGTCTGTCCCGCCAAATTTCAAACAATATAAGATTATTGCCGGAGGGATGAAAGGTGGACATTCAGGGATTGATATTGCTTTGCAAAAAGCCAATGCCATTAAGGTGATGGGAAGAACCTTGCAAGAGTTAGTTAAGCAAGGGATTGATTTGAGGATTGCCGATCTGACGGGAGGCAGCGCTCATAATGCCATCCCGAGAGATTGTCAAGCGGTGGTTTATTTTGAAGCGAAGAAACTGGCAGCTGCTAGGGCTTCGCTTTCAAAAATACAGGAATTGCTAAAAAGTGAATATAAAAATACTGACCCGGCTTTACATATCAAGGTGGAAGAGAGTAAGGCTACTTATAAGCAAGTCTCAACGTCAAAAGGAACAAAAAAAATAATTGATTTTATTTTCGCCATGCCTCATGGCGTGGCAGCGATGTCCACTGATATTAAAGACCTGGTGCAGACCTCAAATAATTTTGCCAATATCAGCATTGAGAAGGGAACAGTCAAATCGCTGTCCAGCCAACGCAGTTCGATGGTTTCGCAGCTTCAAGCCCATTCGATGAAAGTCGAAGCAATTGCTCGGTTAGCTGGCGGCGAGGCAAAAACTGGTGACGGCTATCCGCCCTGGCCGCCCAATATGGAATCAAAACTACTGGCGAAAAGCACCGCGTTGTACGAAAAACTTTTTCATAAAAAACCAGTGGTTGAGGTTATTCATGCTGGGCTGGAGTGCGGCATTATCGGGAATAAATATCCGGGCATGGATATGATCTCCATCGGACCGACGCTGAAGTTTCCTCATTCGCCCGATGAAAAAATTAAAATCAGCACCATCGGCCAGGTGTGGGATTTTATTGCCGCGTTGTTTAAAGAATTGAAATAGTTGAATCCAAAATGAAAAAGATGCCGCTCATTTAAAAAATTGAGCGGCATTTTTGCAAAGTTTAGTTTCTTATCGGCCAATTAAAAAATTATAATTTTTTATTATTCCAATGTCTCTCTTTATCGCGAGTTGTCCTTTTTTCCATTCCTGTCCAAAACGCCTCTGTTAAATTAATACCAGTCTGGTTGGCGATACAAATTAATGCAAATAAAACATCACTCACTTCGTCGGCAACCTTTTTTGTTTGGTCTGATTTTTTAAAACTCTGATCGCCGTAAGTGCGGGCCATTAAGCGCGCCACTTCACCGACCTCCTCCATTAAAATTGCCAGGTTGGTTAATTCTGAAAAATAACGAACACCAACTTCTTTGATCCAATCATCAACCACTTTTTGGCACTCGGCCAGGGAAATCTGTTTCATTGGCCTCTCCAATTTTTAATTTAACTTCTTCAAGCAGAATTTTAATTGGGGGATAATTTTCCAATGAGCTTGATGAATGGGAAAATTAGCTAATTCTTCAAGTTTAATCCAGCGATAGTCAATGTGATTTGCCAATTTGATCTCACCTGATTTATAAATACAGATAAATGCCGAGATACTGATTTTGAAATGTGAATAAGCATGTTTGATTTGGCTAAAAAATGCTAACTGATCGGCAGAGATATTTGTTTTTTCTTTAACTTGGCGCAGGCACGCCGTTTTCTTGTTTTCAGCTTGGTTGATCTTTCCGCCGGGAAACTCCCACATTCCACCCAGCAAACCATTCAGCGGACGGCGAACGATCAAAATTTTATCTTGCTGGTAGATGACTCCGACTACAATTTGATATTCAGGATTCGATCGCTTTTTGGCCCGAGGTGGAAAAAATTTTTGCCGTTTGGTTTTAAAAGCTTCACAAGATGATTGCACCGGGCATAAGTCACATTTTGGATTTTGAGGCCGGCAAATGACAGCACCCAACTCCATCATTGCCTGGTTGAACGTCCGGGCATTGATGGGGTCAAATAATTCATTAGCAAATTGAAAAAAAACTTTTTTACTGGCAGCTAAATTTGCTGGCTTTTCTATGATGAATATTCTGGAGAGAACGCGTTTAACATTACCATCGACCGCTGGATAAGGTTGGCCGTAGACCTGGCTCAAAATCGCCCCTGCCATGTAAGTGCCGATTCCGGGAAGTTGCCGAAGGACGCTATAATCGGAAGGGATTTTTCCTTTATAATTTTGATCAATTATTTGGGCTGTGCTGTGTAAATTTCTGGCTCGTGCATAATAGCCTAATCCTTCCCATAATTTGAGGATAGCATTCAAATCGCTTTTAGCTAGCGCTTTAAAAGAGGGAATTTCTTTAACAAATTTAAGAAAATAGGGGATGACTTTGGCAACTTGAGTTTGTTGCAGCATGAATTCTGAAAC
>CAZNDR010000526.1:0-3433 GCA_964571835.1 uncultured Cytophagia bacterium
TTTTGGGCTTTAGCCCTTCATTTCATTTCGTTTTTTTCAACTAGTCATTCATATTTATAATGGTTAATTGAATTTGTCACAGCGAAAATAAAAGCCGCGGCATATTAAAAGCTATGATGTTTGATTTAGATGGCTATTTAATATTTGTTTTTCACTTTTTTGTTAATGCCTTAAACAAGTTAAATTTTCTTACTTTTGCCGATGATCCGCTATTGATGAAAAAGTGAGCCTTACGGCGCGAGGAAGACAGTGTTTCTCAGCTCAGTTGCATCATCTTTTTGGTCTCAGCGTACGAAACTGCTTTAAAACAATAAAAATATATTCCGCTTGGCAAGCCTTCTGCGTTCCATTGAAAAAAGTGATTTCCTGCTGAGAGAACCGCATCAGCTAACCTTTTTATTTTTTGCACGCGCGTATCGAATATCGCCAGCGTAACTTTTTGTTTGGTCGCTATTGAAAAGGAGATCGTTGTCCGGGGATTAAAGGGATTCAGAAAATTTTGATTCAAAATAAATGTTTGAGGTATTATTGATTGGCGATTTTCAACTTCGGCAATTAAAGTTGATTGTCCTCTGGTTGGCTCGTAAAATACCCAGTTGTTGCTGCCATCTGAGAAACGTCCTTCACATTTATCTGGCTGTTGTCGTCCAAAATCAAAAAAATCTAAACCAGTGGTGCTATCTACTGCAGTAAGCATAATAACGTCTCTACCATCGCATGAAAAACCAAATTCACGTGGAGCATCCTCGTAGATCACCAGATACTCTCCGGGATTCAGAACCTTGCCCTGAGGGAAGGTCCATAAAGTTAAAAGCAAAATTAGACGATTTTACAGCATGCCTCAGGCTCGACACAATAGCAATAGTCACTTGATCATTTTCATTAATTTCGCTCATTTGACGAATGATGAATAGGATACGTAATCCTGGAGGCAGCCGTTGTCATAAAATAATAGCTTGAAATTATGATATTATTAATTTAGTCAAATATCGAAATTCTCCCCTTGCTGTAATTCCCTATTGTACTTTCAATTCCATAACAATACTTAGAAAAGCCGCGCTGATTCAAGCTAAATTTAGTTATCAGGTCGATAGCCCACATTGGAATAAGAGTTTCTACTTTGATTTCCAAAACTACCGGCGAATCATTATTTTTAACATTTACTGGATCGTCAAAATAAATTAAATCCTCGTCCTCGCAGGCTAAGTCTATGGATCCATAAGTTGGGCGACAGCACAACAGGCGGTCAAAAGTAATCCTGCCATAATTATTCAATTCAGTGACGTAAGGCTCACGGAAATAGCGGACATGCAGCATCGGCTGGGCGCCGTACCAATAAACAAAATCATCAAAGGTAGTCAATTTATTTTTAATAAGCGCCGGTCGTTGCTTCGTCAGTTCAGAATTAAATAGACCTGGCCAGTCATTAATTGGAAGGCGATATCGCCGTTTCCAAATCACGCTGGCATTGCGATATTTAATTTCCGGCCAGATGAAATCTCTGGCTTGTGCTCCATAAAAACGAGCGCGTAGCTTAAAGCGAGTCAGCTTTCGAAATTTGGTATCGTGATAGAAAGTCAAATGCGGCGTATCAAAGTACAGATTATTAACGATGTAACCAGTTTCTCCTTCTGGCACATGCTTATCCTTGGCACAAATATTTTTGATATGCTCGCGAATTTGCTCTGCTAATTCTTCAGTAATGGTGTATTTTAGCTCATAACGCTTGATTTCACTTATCTCTTTTGGCACGACAAACCATCCATAATCAACTAAAATTGCCCATCCCAATTCAAGACATTAAATGTAGCATATTGAGTTCGAAATGTATTTGCCATTGTTTTTTCGAATCTTGCCTTTTAAAGGAAACAAACAATCATGGGGTCAGTTGCTCTGGCCTTTCAATCCCAATGGTGAAATATAAATCAAATAAAGCATGAGCCAACTTGTTCCGTTTTTCGGCTAAGATTCTTTGGGTATCAAAAATTGTCCATTCCATTTCCACTACTTCATCAGGCATTAGAGTTGCGTGATGTCGGGCTTGATTGATGACAGTAGCCGCGTTGTCGATCAATTCTTCCGCACTAACTTTAAAGGTTTTCCACTCTAAGAGCAATGCTTGGTAAATAATATAAGCTGATCTAACCTCCTCTTCGATGGCTTCTTTAATCGCAGCGGATTCGTCTTCTTTCTTCTTTACTGCAAGATTTGTCGCCTTGATATTACCAATATTCCAGTTAAAAAGAGGCAGAGTAATTCCTGTCATTAATTCGCCCCAATCTTGATGGCGTTCTTTTTCAGCATGGTACGAGAGCTCTATAAATCTGACACTCGGAATTAATTTTAATGCCTCAAGCTTTTGCTGCTTATTGGCTAAAACGATGCGCTGTTGAACCAGGTCAATTTCTGGTCGATTTTTAATGGCAAGTTTTAAAAGAGCTTCCAAATCAAAAGTCGCTTCTGGCAAATCTTCCAGAATGAGCGGAGCATTTTCTGATATGCTGGTTCGTTTTGCCAGCTTTCGTCGTGCTAAAGCCTGGTTTTGAATAGCTTTGGTAAGATCGTTTTTAGATTCGGCATGCCACATTTTTGCTTTGGTGAAATAAACAACAGAACGATTGCCAAGCTCGACTAGCTGTTCAATGATACGCATTCGTTCATCCGCCTTGGCGACTCGTTTCTGGGCAAGTTCAGCAAGCTGATCGTACATCAGCACATCAGCATAATCTTTCCTAATTTCAGCAATAAATTCTTGTCGAAATCGAATTTCTTCGACACGTCGTTCCCATAAGTCAACTTGCGCTTTTTGCTTGTTCTCTCCTAATTCGCCCAGCCGCGGCAAGCGAAATCGTAAGCCGACTCTCAGCTCATCAAACTCATCAGCATAATAGCGCGTCGAGACTTCACTAATGCGGAGCTCAGGATTTTCTAACCGGCCGCACGAATTAAGACGATAATTCGCGATCGCGACGCTGGTGCCCAATGATTGTAATTTTCGACTATATTTTAAGGCCAGATCGATCACCTGTTGTTCTGTCAATGCAGAATCCATATTTGCATTAGCAGATTTGACTACTTGCTTTGCGTTAGCGTCTAATTGAGCTAACTGCGCAGTGGCAACTACCGTTAAAAGAAGCAGGCTGATGATGATCACTGCCATCGCTTTTTGCTGCTTAATTTTTTTGAGCATTTTATGAATTCCAAAATGATTTAAGCTTTAATTGTAGTCAAAAATTGTTAATCGCTTTTTTTCCAAATTTCATTTATTGTGCAAATTTTAGATTAGCGAAGCGGATTTCGAGCGAAGTTAAAGCATCTGTTTTTGCCCTGGTCATTTGGCTTTCTGAAATCAGCAGTTCCAGTTTCTCTAGAATAGATATGTGAATGACCAGTTGAATTATTGTCGCATAAAGGGAAGGGCTAAAGCCCACCA
>CAZNDR010000527.1:0-3422 GCA_964571835.1 uncultured Cytophagia bacterium
GTGTTGAGGTCTTGCCAATATGAACCACTGATCGAATTCATAGCTTGTGCCGTCGGCGATTATTTTTTCATCAGTTTTGGCAACTATCTCATGTCCCTCTGGGCCCAACAGCTTTGTTTCTAGCGTCACTTTTTCTTCCTCATCGCCATCATTACAAATCAACGTCAACACGCGCACGTCAGCCCAACTGTCTCGAACTTCTGGCGTAGTAATATAAGTTCCCCACATAGCCACGTGTACCGGCTCGGTTATTATCATCTGAATTTTTCTATAAATCCCAGCGCCTGGGTACCAGCGGCTGTCATGCTGGCGAGTATCGACCTGAATAGCGATGATGTTTTCGCTATCGAATTGCATGAAATCGGTCACCTCAAGATAAAAAGAATTATAGCCATAATCCCAGCCGCCAGCAAATTGCCCATTGATGAAAACTTTTGGAAAAGCCATGATACCATCAAAAAGAAAATAAAATCTTTTTCCTCTATCAGCAGGGCTCAGACTGAATTTTTTCCTGTACCAGCCTTCATCTCGCCATGGCAGCTTACCAGTGTTTGCCTGGCCTAATGAATCAAACGGTCCGGCAATTGCCCAGTCGTGGGGCAAATTAATTGTTTCCCACTGGGAATCATCAAAATCTATCGTTTTTGCCTGAGAAGGATTTCCTCTGGTAAATTTCCAATTGCGGTTAAAATTGACTATTTGCCTATCGGCTGAAAATGCAACTCCCCACAAAACAGTCAATAAAGATAGAGCAAAAAATGAGATCTTCACCTTCATCACCTTTATTTTAATGCAGCACTGCTTTATTTTTGTTCACCTAAACATCTTGATGCTGACAACATTCAGCAACCATTTTCAAGAATATTTTTACTGAGGAACGAGAATTTCTCTGATAGTAGTATCAGAAATGGCTCACTTATGGGAACTTATCTTTAATTTAACACTATCATTTTGCGTACCTGGGAAAAATGCTCGGCTTTCATCTCAAGTAGATAGATCCCGGAGGGCGCCAAATTGCCCCAAGCATTTTTGCCATTCCAGGATATAGAAAAATTGCCAGCAATCTGTAGCTTTTCAACCAGGGTCCTGATCTTTTGACCGCTGGTATTGTAAATAGCGATCGTCAAAAAAGTCGGCCGAGCTAATTTATAATGAATTGTCGTAGCCTGATTGAACGGATTGGGGAAATTCTGATCTAAAAAAAAATCTCTCTGAGCCATAGCTGACAAATTTTCAGTTCCGCTGAGGTCGCTTGAGTCATCGAAAAATACCCAATGCAAAGTGGTGTCCTTTCGTTGTTCGATTAAAGATTCAGTAAAATTGAGCCAGCGGTGGCTCACGTTATCTTCTTCGCCGCTGTGTGCATTATCTTCAAAACAAAATTTATAGGCTAATTTTTGCCCTGCTCGCAGGCTATTGTTAGGAATATAGCCAACGCCAGACCAAAAAGCGCCATTGCTGACACTATAAATTTCACGCTGGAGAAACAGCTTTGTCCGTTCCCACGCCAATCGCCCTCCCGAAACGAGACTGTCTCCTCGCACGCCAACTCTACTCGTTAGCTGTGGATTGAACCTCCCTGATTCTATCACTTCGCTCATATTAACCTTAAAATAGATCGCCATCGAATCAGCTTTAAAATTGAATGGTTTCCAGTACTGCAATTTCGTTTCATTGCCCGGATTATAATATTGTGTGGTGACCGCTGTATCTCGTTGGCCAGCTACGAAAATACGGGTATTGGCGGTTGCGCCTTCAGTTGGTTTTACTGGACCTTCCCATCCCAAACGTTGAAAAGTCCCATTATTCAAGCTAAAGCCAGTCCAGATTTTATAGGCAAGCATATCCCCAGGAAACATCTGAAAGGTCACCGACCAATAATCACCCTGAACATTTTTCAGCACTAAATCGGAATTGGCATCCCAGGTAATTTTTTTACCATCAGGCAATAGGGTATGAGAAACGCCTTTCACTTCGCCTCGAATTTGCACCTGATGATAAGGCTGTAATGTATCCCAGTGGGCTGCAGTATTGATGACCATTTTCACATTAATTGGCTTTAGTGAATCCGGCTGGCCTAAAAATACTTCCATGGATTTTAAAACCTTGCCCTCAAAATCAAACAGCGTGTTATTTTCCCACGATGATAAGATTGGTGGCACGGAAATATATTCTGGCGCCCAATAACATATTCCTTTGCCCCTGTCAAAATTTGTTTGGCGAACTATTTTTTTCAAATCGCGCAGAAAAGATTCCTGACCACTCACTGACGCTGGATAGCCAACGTGCAGTTGGCTCTGCTGGCCGACAATGTTTTTCATATTGTCGTACCATTGAAGCGTCCACGGATAGGCGGTTTCTACAATGATAATATCTTTCTGATAGCGCTGTGCCAGATCATTTAAATTACTTCTGACTTGATCAAGCGTGCCATGCCACCAGGAATAATAAGACAAACCAATAATTTCAAAATTGACTCCGTGTGCCAGCAAATTATCGAAGAACCACCGATTGCCGGCATTGTTTGCTGCACCGGCGTAATGAATCATTATTTTAACCGAATCACCAGCTTCACAACTTTCCCGAACGCCGCGAATTCCTTCATTGATTAGTGCGGCACAATTCGGCCAATTGGAATTGTAATTACCGCCAACTCGACCCTCATTCCACAACAAGCCAGAGTTAATTTCATTGCCAATTTGCACCATGTCGGGAATAGTACCTTGAACGGCCAAAGCCTGAATTGTTTTTTTAGTATACCAATAAACACTATCTTTGAGCGCTTTGAAAGAGAGCCCTTGCCAGGCAGCCGGCTTTTGTTGATGCCCCGGATCAGCCCACGTATCCGAATAATGAAAGTCAAGCAGAAATTTGAATCCTTTTTCCTTTATTCGAGTTGCCATAAAAAGAATTTTGTGCAAATTATTATAATCATCTGCTGGAGTGTGCCACAATTTCAAACGGATATAAGTGAAGCCGTGGAGCTTGAGAATTTGCAGCAGATCTTCAGGCAAGCTGTCCTGTTTATAAATTCCACCGTGATCCTCTATTTGCGGAAGGAAAGAAATATCAGCACCAATGATGAAACTATTATTTTTCGTCTGAGCTTCAGCCGCGGTCGTGGCAATGGTGACGATTAACAGTCTGCAAAAAATAAATCGTGACAAAATTCTCATTATTTAATTCACAAGAAAAATCCCCATTAACACCATTCGTATTGGGAAAATTTTATTATGCAATCATCTAAAATTTCTATGCCGCATAAGTTCGCCATGAGAAGAATAAGGTATGCTAAAAAATAAATAAGATTTCTCGAGTATTTTGAACAATAGTTGATAACTAAATTTGATGCTGATATATTAAAAAAATCAATTTGGATCTTATTAATCATCTTTAAACACCTCCAAACCCGGCAGGACATT
>CAZNDR010000528.1:0-3411 GCA_964571835.1 uncultured Cytophagia bacterium
CTCTTGTCCAGCGCGGGTGCTGCGTCGGATGGAGGTGTCTTTCTGGATGCGGCATTAAGCCAAAGATACGACCGGTGGGATCACAGATACCAGCGATGTTTTCGATTGAACCATTGGGATTCCAGGGATATTCCGGCTCTTTTCCATCGGGATCGACATATTGAAAAACGACCTGGTCATGCTTTTTCAAAGTCGCTAAAATAGTCTCATCCTTGACAACAAATTTCCCTTCGGCATGGGCAATGGGGTAATAAACTATTTTTTCCATTACTTTGGTGAAAACACATTTTTTGCTGACCGGTTTTAAATAAATCCAACGATCTTCAAATTTACCCGAATCGTTGTCAGTCAAGGTGACAGTCTGGTTGTTTTCTGTCAATTGAATTTCCGGCAACAATCCGGCTTTGACCAAAACCTGAAAGCCGTTGCAGATGCCGAAAATCAGTTTGCCATCGGCAATGAATTGCTGCAATTGATCTTTTAATTTATACTTCAATTCATTTGCCAGCACTTTTCCGGCAGAGATATCATCACCGTAGGTAAAACCGCCGGGGATGGTGAGAATGTGGTAATCTTTTAGTTCAATTTTTTTCTCGACTATCTGGTTGACATGAATGAGGTCAACATCACTGCCGACTTGTTTAAAGGCATGAACAGTCTCAAAATCACAATTTGAACCAGCGGTTCTTAAAACAATTGTTTTCACTTTTTTCAATCCGAAATTCCTTTTGATAATAAAATTCTCAATTACCATTTTAACGGCAACTGCCAGGAGTTTTTTAATTCAAAAATATCTGCTTTAATAACAATATTATTTTTTAATCCAATTACTTCAAAGGTAGTGTTCGATTGGATTTTGCCAATCAGCCCAGTTTTGTTGCCAGCCATTATTTTTTCAAACTGAGTCTGATGTTGCGGGGCAATTTCCACAATAAAGCGGGAGTTCGATTCTGAAAATAATATTTTGTCGTCCCGGTTCAAGTTGTCAGAAGAGGGAACAGTTGACAAATGAAGCTTCATTCCCAATTCTCCGGCAAATGCCATTTCTGCTGCCGCCACTGCCAATCCGCCTTCGGAAAGATCGTGGCAGGCTTTGACTAGACCTGAAGCAATGGCGTTACTTAACGCGTTCATCAACTTTTTCCCGGCAACAGCATCAACAGTCGGAACCGCGGGACTTTGTACTCCCACTATTTCCAAATAATGTGAGCCGCCTAATTCATCTTTTGTATCACCGATAATATAAATGAGATCGCCGGCTTGTTTGGCATCCATGGAAACCGCTTTGGTCACATCTTCCATGATGCCGATGGCGGAGATGAGCAGGGTGGGAGGGATGGCGATGGAATCCTCACCGACCTGGTATTCATTGTTCAGACTGTCCTTGCCGGAGATAAATGGTGTTTCATAAATTTTTGCCATATCATAACAGGCAAGCGAGGCGCGAACCAGTCCGCCGAGCCGATCTGCTTTGTTGGTGTTGCCCCAGCAGAAATTATCCAGCAACGCGATTTTATCCAACCTGCCGCCGACAGCGATGATCTGGCGAATCGCTTCATCCATCGCCGAAGCTGCCATGGCGTAAGGGTCAATAAGCCCATATTTTGGATTGCAGCCATTGGCGATGATGATACCTCTATTTGAATTGAGGACTGGTCGAATAATAGCGGCATCGCTAGGACCGTCATTGGAAGCGCCAACAAGTGGTTTTAACACGCTGCCACCCTGGACTTCGTGATCGTATTGCCTGACAACCCATTCTTTGCTACACACGTTCCAGGAGGCTAAAATCTTTTTTAAAGAATCGGACAAATTTTCTGGCGCAGCAAAATCAGGTTCGTGAAAATTTGGTTTTTCCCAGACGGCTCGCCGAGTGAGCTGCGGCACGCCGTCGTGCAGAAAGTCCATTTCCAGTTCGGCGACTTTTTCTCCTTTGTAAAACAGGCGAAGCTGATGTGTATCGGTTACTTTGCCAATAACGGTCGCTTCCACGTTTTCACCTGCAAACAGCGCTAAAATTTCTTGCTCATTTTTAGGTGGCACAATGATCACCATTCGTTCCTGAGCTTCAGAGATCCAAATTTCGGTGTAAGTCAGACCCTCGTATTTGAGCGGCACTTTTTCCAGATAAACTTCGGCGCCTAAATGCTGGCAAATTTCACCCACTGCAGACGACAGTCCGCCGGCGCCGCAGTCGGTAATAGCGGAGTAAAGTTTCTTGTCCCGCGCTTGCAGTAGCGTGTCCACCATTTTTTTCTCGGTAATCGGATCGCCGATTTGAACGGCGCCGCTGGAAACTACCTCCGATTCGGTGGTTAATTCGCCGGAAGAAAAGGTAGCGCCGTGAATGCCATCCCTGCCCGTCCTGCCACCGACAACGACAATTAGATTGCCGGGATGGACAATTTTTTCGATGGAATTTTTGGGCATGAGACCAATATTGCCGCAGAAAACCAGCGGATTGCCCACGTAACGCTCATCAAAAAAAATGGCGCCATTGACCGTAGGAATGCCCATGCGGTTGCCATAATCGCGCACGCCGGCATGGACGCCAAAAAAAATTCGTTTCGGATGCAAGGTGCCGGGCGGCAATTTTTCCGGCGGATAATCGGGCGGTGCAAAGCAGAAAACGTCCGTATTGGCAATGGGTTTGGCGCCAAGCCCGGTGCCCAGCGGATCGCGAATGACGCCGCCTATTCCAGTGTTAGCGCCGCCGTACGGCTCCAGTGCTGACGGGTGGTTGTGCGTTTCCACCTTGAAGCAGACGTCATAGTTTTCATCGAAGGAAATGACGCCGGAGTTATCTTTAAAAACGGATAAGCACCACGGCTTATCTAATTCCCTGGTTGCTTTCATGACCGTGCTTTTCAGCAGGTCGTCGATTACCTTACCGTTGAATTCAATTTTGCCGCGAAAGGTCTTGTGCACACAATGCTCGGACCAGGTCTGGGCTAATGTCTCCAGCTCGACATCGGTGGGATTTCTTCCCAATTTTTTGAAATACGCCTGGATGGTCTTCATTTCTGCCAGGTTGAGAAACAATTGCCCGTCACGGCTGATTTGCAAAAGCTGCGCATCATTAGTATTGGCTAAAGCGACCTGGATCAATTGGAAATGATAGCCAGCTGGCTCGGCAAAAATTTGTTCATCGGGCAAAACCACATGCTGAATCACCTTATTAGCTAAAATTTTATCGACGATAATTTGTTTTTCCAACTCAGACAGCGCGCCTCGAAAGTGATATTTTTTAGCTGTTTTTACACGCGACACACCGTTGATGCCCATATCACGGATGCCTTTGAGCGTGGTCGCTTCAACTGGGTCCATGACGCCTGGATTGTAGGTAATTTCCACGTGCCAGATCTTCTCTTTTTCTTCTGTTAAAGGCTTATTGATGGCGTAATGCTGCGG
>CAZNDR010000529.1:0-3404 GCA_964571835.1 uncultured Cytophagia bacterium
AGCGGGGTGACAGCAATTTACAGCAGGCAAAAGTAACCGCTTCAGCGGTTTCCAAACTTAGTCATGTTTCAAACAATCCCTACATCAAATTATGAAATGGTGTACTAAGCCGCTCTTAACTCAGTGAGCAGTTCGACAAATAATTCCTTTACAGAAATTATCTTGTTGAGGCGATAGGCATTTTGACCACAAAAAATCAAACCCTCATCGACAGCGCCAGCCCACGAATTTAATAGTGCCCTTGCAATACAATAATTTGCTTTATCAATATGACAGGCTGAAAGGCATCTATAGGGACATTTGATTTTTGATTTTCCATTTTGTTCAAGTTTTTTCAAAAATACATTTCGTATCGCCCGGCCTGGCAAGCCGACTGGACTTTTAATGAGGACAATATCTTCCTCGGTTGCATCCAGATAGGCCTGTTTAAATTCGGGAGAAGCATCACATTCGTAGGTGCAGACAAACCGGGTTCCCATTTGCACCGCAGAAGCGCCCAAAGACAGCATGCGTGCGATATCCTTTCCGTCATAAATTCCGCCGCCAGCAATAATTGGAATTTTCTTGCCGTACTTGTCTTCGTAAGGCTGAACAGCTTTCAAAACATCGGGCAATAATTTTTCCAGTGAATAATTTTGGATTTGCTCCAACTGTTCAGTCGAGAAACCCAAATGTCCGCCGGCAAGTGGTCCCTCCAAAACGAAACCATCAGCGGTGCGACAGTAGCGTTTATCCCAACAGCGCAGCATCAAGTCAGCCGCCCGTCCAGAACTGACGATGGGAACGAGGCAAACAGATTCATCTTCAACGATTTCTGGTAGTCGGAGAGGTAAGCCCGCTCCGACCACAATCATTTTGATCCCTTCGTTGACCGCGGTTTTGATGAGTTCTGTGGCATTCGTTAGCGCGTCCATCACATTTACCGCCAGATTGCCGTTGGACATACTTTTTGCTTTTCTGATTTCGCTAACTAAAGCTTCGCTTGATAATCTCACATAATCACTATTTCTGGCATTTAAATCTCCCAATCCGATGCTGGAGATGGTGCCGATGCCACCTTCATTCGCCACAGCTGTCGCCAGAGAAGCGAGCGACACGCGCACGCCCATGCCACCTTGCACAATTGGCACCTTCGCCATTAGCTTTCCGATTTGCAGGCCAGGAATTTTCATTTTTTTTCTCCACTTGCGATTGACTTTTTAAAAATCTACTTGCTTAATAAAAAATCTTGTGATTACGTTTCATTAAAAAATATTTTGCTTTCTTCTTTGAAAAAAAATAATTATTTTTAAAGAGAGAAACACAGCCGACTGTCTCAGGCAGCCGGTCAATCTTGTGTCAAAAAATTTTTCTGAAACAATAACTTTTTTACCGCTTAAATATAAGTGATTTTTTTTTAAAGTATTGTAAAAGTAATGTAAAAGATAAAAAAAAGCAGTGATGAAAAAATTTCAATTTCTCTGGCACCCGGTAGTCATTTTTGTTCTCGCCCAATTAGCCTGGCTTTCGCTCGTAGGTATCTGGATTTACTGGTATGTTACCAACTACATCATTTTTGAAAAAGTTGGCGACCGACTCTCGCCACAGCTCATTTCCAAAAACACTAATTTGGTGGCTCTGGTAATTGGACTGGTGCTGTTGGTTGCAGTGCTGATAGCCATGTATTTGATTTTTATTTATCTCAACAAACAGATTAATTTGACCAAGCTTTACGACAATTTTATCGGCAATGTGACTCACGAATTAAAATCACCTTTGGCGTCTATTCAGCTCTACCTGGAAACAATGAAAATTCGCCGCGTGCCTCAGACCAAACAAAAAGACTTTATTGAATTGATGATGCAAGACGCCAGCCGACTCAATTATCTCATCAATTCCATTTTAAAGATTTCCGCCTTGGAACAAAAAAGGATCGCCCATAACTTCGACATTTATGAAGCCGATTCCATTATCCGCCAGTTGATCTCGGAATCATTGCAGCAGTTTAAGCTCTCCGTCGATGCGGCTACCATTTCTGGCAGCGCGCCATGCTTGTGTGTCATTGATAAAAACGCCCTAAAAATTGTAATTGACAATGTAATTGATAATGCTCTAAAATACAGCACCACGCCAATACATCTGGAAATTGTAATGGACTGCGCCAGTTCCAAAAGCTTTACTGTATCGTTTATCGATCAGGGAATCGGAATCGCCGCCAAAGATCAAAAGCAAGTATTCAAAAAATTTCATCGTATTTATAATCCAGATAGCCCAAATGTCAAAGGCACAGGATTGGGGCTCTACTGGGTGAAAGAAATTATTAAATACCACGGTGGGAAAATTTCCGTTTTCAGCGAAGGCAAAAACAAAGGATCGACTTTTCAAATTGAACTGCCGATTTATCAGACTGCTAAAAAACGATATATAAATTCCTTATTAAAAATTTCATCAAAGAAGAACGAACAAAATGGTTAAAAATTCTCATGACAAAGACAAAATTCTGTTAGTTGAAGACGAAGAGACCCTGGCCTCGGGTTTGGAGTACAATTTGACTGAAGAAGGCTACTCGGTCACCTGGGCAAAAGATGGCAAACAGGCGCTGAAAATTTTTCAAGAATCAGAATTTGATCTTATCATTTTAGATATCATGCTGCCGTATTATGACGGTTTTGAAATTGCTGAACGAGTCAGAGCCAAATCACCCGAAATCCCCATTCTCATGCTCACTGCTCGTACGCACATCAACGACAAAGTTCATGGTTTGGCTATCGGCGCGGATGACTACATGACCAAACCTTTCCATTTGCCAGAACTATTGTTGCGCATCAAGGGAATGTTGAAACGAAAAAATTGGTACCGCGACGATTTGCACGATCGGCCAATTTTTCGGTTTGGCGATAATGAAATTAATTTTAAAAATTTAAAAGCCTGTTGCAAAGGCAAAGAGTTTCAACTGACCAGCCACGAAGCTTTGGTGTTGAAATATCTCATTGAAAAAAAAGGGAAAATCGTCTCGCGTCAGGAACTATTGGAAAAGGTTTGGAATATCTCGTCAGCAATTGAAACCCGAACCGTCGATAATTTTATTGTCCGGCTGAGAAAATACTTCGAGCCAGATCCGGGAAAACCCATTTATATTAAAAGTGTGCGCAGCGCCGGCTATATGTTTGAGGCTGACGACTAAAAGCCTGGTCGGCAAAAGCAGAGGGAAAAAAATGGCCTTGACTCATCGGCAACTCTGAATAAAACTATGAGCCCACTGAAGCCATCCTTTAACTTTTGAGCTGAAGAGGGTATTAAGAAAATATTTAGTCAGGAACCTAAATTTCTAAAACCGATTTGGATTTCATAAAGCTTGTCGGTTAATTTTAAATATTTATGGAGTGAATTGACTGGGTCAATTCATGCAGTGACGCAGTCACTGC
>CAZNDR010000530.1:0-3403 GCA_964571835.1 uncultured Cytophagia bacterium
TCGTACATCCAGATTTTTTTCTCCTGGCGTACGATATCCACCACGCCTTCGATGGTGAATTCCCTGCCCTTGGGTGTGGTCAAATCCGGCAGCGATAATTTGACTTCTGTTTCCGTCACCCGTTCCGCCAGCTCTTTCATTCTTTTATAATAATAGAAAACCTGATTGAGTGCGGTTTTTTTTACATCTTCGGTGAGCAGGTGGCCGCCCTCCAGGCGAAGCCTTTCGTAGTTATCTTCAAAAAATTCTTGAATACGTTGGATAACCATTTCTTCAGTCAACATGCGACTGCTCCCTTTTTCTATTTTCGATCAAGAAATAATGCAAATCTTCAATGGTTTGATGAACCAGATTACCAAAAAACATCGTTTGCGACCGCGAAGGCACAAAGCCGTACTTTTTGAAAAGCATGTACTGTCGCGGACATTGGCAGTAAGATAGGTAATCTGCCGTGTAGGAATAGGTCTTGCCCAGTTCATCAGTCGCTGGTTTGGCATCCGGCAGGGAAGAGAAGTCAAAATTTTTCAAATCGGGCAGCGGCTGCTCTCTAAACATAGTCTTGAATGGTTCCGACGTTCGCTGTCCCGTCCCTTTAAAATATGGGATAATGGTCAAATACTTGGCGCGGGAAAGCGCCACATAGAACATTCGGGCATTGTCAAACCGGCTGACACGGTCCAACGGTTCACCTTCTTTTTTCAACATTTCGCGAATGACCACTTCCACTTTATCGGCTGCCTTTTCTTTTTTAAAAGCACTGCCCAGGACCACAATCGGGAATTCAAGACCTTTGGCTTGATGAATGGTTAAAAACGGCACGCGACCTTTGGGAAAAGGATCATCCACATACTCGTATTCGGTTTCGCCGAGCCGAAACAAGGCGTAGATGAAACTAGAAAAAAAACTGTGAATAAATTTTTTGTCGTGAAGAAAACTGGCAGTAATCATCGCTGACCGCTCTTCCATAAATTTTGCCAGATACTGGGTAATCAATCCCAGATTGCACACCGGTCCTTCGTCAATTCCCTCCTCGGCTAATTGATAAATTTTTTGAAAATACTTAAAAGCCTGCAATTGATAAAACAAATCGAGAATAGTCCAGTCCACCGATGTAATGCGGTTGATTACATAGAACAGAGTGTAAGGTCGTCCACTTTTTTCTTTGTGCTCAATTGCTTGCTGAAAATAGCGGCCGCAAATTATTTTTTTTGTTCTATTAGATAAGCCGGAAATGCCCTCCAAAATTTGTCGCCATTCGAGCTTAAAAGGCGAGAATAGCTTCCAGCCTTTTTTCTCGATGAAGTCAATTATCTTCTCATAATCAGAAGCAATAGTCTCCAGCTCATTTTGTTTATCTTGCACAAAATGGGAAAGGTGGGCATCTTCTTTTAGAAGCGAATCAGCTTGTTCGATGCAAGCCCTCGTCCAGTCCCTGAACTCAGCTAATCCTCTGCTGGCGCTTCCTTGATGACTTGGTCTGCCAAAAATTTTAAAAAACAAGCCAAAGACTACTCGCGCTTCATCCACATTCAGAAACCGCCCCGCCCGCGGCGCATAAATTGGGACACCTAATTTTTCCAATGCCTGCTTAAAGCCTTTGACTCGTGCCGGATCCCCCTTCAAATATGGAAAAAGAAAAGCCACCTGGTTGTAATCTTGAATTTTGCCTTGCTGTTTGAGTTCGAGCACAAAGCGAGCAATTTCATGATAAATTTCAGCCGGGCTTTTTGGTCCGCTGCATAAAACAGCCGGGATGTCTTGTTGATCATGGGATTTGATTTTTTTATTTTCAACACGAAAGGAACCGTCTCCCCTCTCCTTTGCCCAATCGATTCGTTCAATAAAGTCAACATAGAAATTGACAATTTTTTTCCTTGATCGATAATTGGTATCCAGATCGATTCTTTTCGGTTTGATGCCCAAAAATTTTTGGCAGCGATTTTCAAATTCGACTAAATTTTCTACGGTTGCGCCGCGAAACCGGTACAGCGCCTGATCATCATCACCGACGACACAGATATTGTTGGCTTTTTTAGCTAACTCAAAAAAAAGCTTTTCCTGGATGGGATTGGTATCTTGATATTCATCAATGATGACATGTTCGAATAATTTCTCTTGGTCAGAAAGCAATCTCATGGCGTTAAAAGCTTCCTGCTGCAGCAACGAAAAATCGACAGTTTTCAAGCCGTTGGTTGGATTCCTGATTGCATACAAATAATAAGCGTACATCTCCAGCAATGAGTTCAGCATTTCATCTTCAGTTTTAACCGAACCCGGCGCAAAACTTTCTTCAGACAATCGATTGAAAAATTTAATCACATTCAAAACAGCCTCATGACGGGAATAGGAATCTCTTTTGTTGAAATAACTATTGATTCGTCGTTGCGCCATTTCTTCTTCGTGGAGACCGCCAGCTTTGAAAAGCTCGATCCAAAATTTCCGATCATAAATTTTAAAATATTGGGACAGTTCATCCATCAAAACCGGCGGACGTCTTCGCCAGCCAGCTTCAGAAAAGCGCCGTTCCGCCAGCAGTTTTTGGCAAATTGAATGCACTGTGCCCAACGCCATGCCTGAAACATCGTAAGGCTTGCCGATTTCCTGTGTGACAAGGGCGAGCAAACTGGTTAAACCTTCTTTAAGCTGGAGCGCAGCTTTTTTGGTGAAGGTGCTTAAAAATATCTTCTCCGGCGCCACATTCTGGAAAACAATTAAATTTAAGGTGCGCCAGAGCAGAACGCGAGTTTTCCCTGAACCGGGACCAGCAGTCAAAAAGAGAGGACCATCAACATGAAGTATCGCTTCACGTTGTTTGTCATTAGGATTAAATTTTTTGCGCAGCCAGAGATATTTTATATCCATAAATTATGATTTCATGCTTGCCTATAAATCCTGCTTAATTGGGAATATTGTCATGGGAGTTTACTTCGACAATCAATATAAAAAAAAGAAAATAAAATGCAACTAATTTCAATTAAATTTTTTGTCAAAAATTAAAAACATTGCCAACGACTCCTTTATGAGCCGCAGTTGTTTCGCATAAAGGCGAAACACTCCGACCCTTTTAAATGTGCGTCTAAATAATCTTCGATGGCGCTTAAGATATCGCCGAGCGCTTGAGACGATAGTTGCATGTAGGGTCGAGCCGGGATGGTACTTTTTCCGCCGCGACCAGCTTGACCGCCGAAATGGTGAATGGGGGCATAAACTTTGTTAGTGGAAACGCGGGCTGAGCTATTATCGGCCTGGGCTTGGATGGAGGCGGCTAATTCGCCGCGCATTTGCAAGATTCTGCCAGGCCAGTAGCCTTTTCTTTTTCGCTGGATAATAGTAATATCGGACAAGGCTTGCCAGCGCGGCTGCCCTTGCTGCTGGAAGTTTTCCATGACATCATCGTACATGA
>CAZNDR010000531.1:0-3362 GCA_964571835.1 uncultured Cytophagia bacterium
AAAGATAATTGAATCCCAATTATCCAATTCTCAAATTCTAAACTCAATGGAGCTATTCTTTCAGCCTTAATAGCTACTCAAGTTAATTTACTTTGGATATGAAATTTATTTTTTTTTGGCTCAAGCAAAATTTTATATTAGATACGTCCGTGTTCTCTCATCGCCTGATCAGCTAATTCGATGATGTCCAGAGCAGCAACTTTTTCAGTTGCTTCTTTGTCTTTTAGCCCATCGCTCAACATGGTCAGACAATAGGGACAACAGGTCACGACCTTCTCGGCACCGCTGTTGATAACTTCCTCAGTGCGGAGATGGTTGATTCGTTCGCCGATAGTTTCTTCCAGCCACATTCTGCCTCCGCCGGCGCCGCAACAGAAACTTCGCTCTCTATTTCTTCCCAGCTCAATCAGATGGGGAGAAATCCTTTTGATGATTTCTCTTGGCGGTTGGTAAATTTTTGAATAGCGCCCCAGATAACACGAATCGTGATAG
This sequence comes from uncultured Cytophagia bacterium, assembly GCA_964571835.1. Taxonomy (GTDB): domain Bacteria; phylum Zhuqueibacterota; class Zhuqueibacteria; order Thermofontimicrobiales; family Thermofontimicrobiaceae; genus CAZNDR01. Next base: position 493 of record CAZNDR010000531.1, read on the forward strand.
GTAATTTTCTGTTTACCGTTTTTGTCTAAACTGATTTTTCCTGCTTTTATCAATTGGCTCAATAGCTCAGTGCTGTGAAGGACTTCATAATTTCCACTGAACTGTGGATACTCATATTTTAGGGTATTAAAACAATGGGGACAGAAGGTAATAATTTTTTTAATGCCCAACTCATTAAATAATTGGATATTCATCTCCATCAAAGTTTGAGCCAGATATTCATTGCCCAGGCGTCGCGCTGTCTCGCCGCAGCATTTTTCTTCTGGTCCTAAAATGCCGACCTCCACACCTGCTGCTGATAAAACTCTGGCAAAAGCAAGTGAAACTTTTTTAATCCGATCATCAAACGAACCAGCGCAACCGACGAACCACAGATACTCCGCGGTTTCTCCCTGATCCAATCTTTTAAGATTTTGTCCTTCAGCCCAGTCGCTGCGGGAGGAAAAGCCGATGCCCCAGGGATTAAAATTATTTTCCATGCCCTTGAAGGTTTGGTTCAATTCAGGCGGAAAATCGCTTTCAGTCAAAGTTCTGTCGCGTCGCAGCTCGACGATTTTTTCAATGTGCTCGATAAAAACAGGGCAGGCTTCGCGGCAAGCGGAACAGGTAGTGCATGCCCAGATTTCCTCAGCTTGAACGGCCGAGCCAATCAAGGCAGGCTCATTTTCCAATGATCCGCCCTTGATCAATTTGGGCGCTTGTTCATTCAAATTATCCAACAGATCAAGAATAATCTTTTTGGGCGACAGCGGTTTGCCGCTGGCAAAAGCTGGACACTGATCCTGGCATCTGCCACAACTGGTGCAGGCATCCAAATCGATCAAATTTTTAATGGTGAAATCATTTATCTTTCTGGCGCCAAAAATTTCAGCTTTTTCGATATCGATCGGTTTCAACGCGCCTGGCGGTTCCAATGATCGAAGAAAGATATTCATCCCTGAAATGAAAATATGTTTCAATCTGGAAAAGGGAAGATAAGCAATCAAGCCAAAAGCAAACAACATGTGAAGCCACCATAACCAACGATGCCAAACCTGACCGTTAGCGGCAAAAATAGGTGCTATCCAATTGCCTACCGGCGACCAAATTTCCCACGCTGGTTTTAAAGCGGCAATACGAGCGCCTTCCACTAAAAATCCACTGACCAAAACAAATAAAAGCCATAGCAGCAAAATCGCATTATCCCAGACGCTATTCAATCGTTCTGGGCGCTGAACATAGCGCCTGAATAAAGCCATCACGATGCCCACTATTGCTGCTGCTCCAGCGATATCCAGAACGAGCGAAAAAATGAGATAAAAATTATTGACCAGAAACAAAGGTTGGCCCAGCAGCAATTGCCAAAGATAGTGCTCAAAACTTTCTGTAACTGTGCCCAGGAATAATAACACAATTCCCACAAAAATTAACAGATGCATCAAGCCAGGATATTTTTCTTTAATGACTCGCGCCTGTCCAAAAGCATAAATCAAGAGTGACTTAAATCGTTGCCCGAAGGAGCCGGTAATTTCCTCCTGCTTACCTATCTGCCAATATTTGAAGCGGTGATAAAAACCATAGCCAAAAATTATTAAGGCGATTATCATGATTGGGTAAAGCAAATTATGATAGGAAATATTCCAAAAAAGCTCTCTGGTGGGTGTCATTGAATATCCTTTCCTTACTATTTCCAGCGACTAAATCGAGACAACTCTAACATTTAAAAAATCGATTAGCTAATGATTTTGCCAATCGACCGCACCAATCACTGATTATTTTTCAACGATTTTTTTGAATTCTTCTGTCAATCTTGGTACCACTTCAAAAAGATCACCAACAATGCCGTAATCGGCTTTTTCAAAAATCGGCGCATCCGGATCTTTATTGATGGCAACAATACATTTTGATGAGGACATGCCGGCCAAATGTTGAATTGCTCCGGAGATGCCACACGCGATATACAAATCAGGCGCTACTGTTTTGCCAGTTTGGCCAACCTGGTCTGAATGCGGACGCCAACCTGAATCCACCGCCGATCGCGAGGCGCCAACCGCGGCGTTGAGCAGTTTGGCGAGTTGTTCTAAAATAACAAAATTCTCCGCCGCTTTCATGCCTCTGCCACCGGAAACAATGATCTTTGCCTCAGAAACATCCAGTTTTCCGCCGCCGCTGGAGATCAACTCTTTGACGATCGCTTTGACATCACTTGATTTAATTGGCACCGCAGCTTTCTCTATCTCACAGCTTTTTGATTCATCAGGATTGGTCACAGCAAAAATATTCGGCCGCAACGTCGCCATTTGGGGCGAAGAATTAAACTTGAACGTGGAAATTACTTTTCCAGCATACATCGGCCGGACAGCTACCAATTTGCCATTCTCTAATGATAACTTGATACAATCTGTCGCCAGTCCCACCTTTAACTTTGCTGCCAGGCGAGGCGCTAAATCTTTGCCCTGCGCTGATGCTGGCAGAAGAATAATTTCAGGATCGACCCGCTGCATTGCTTGATATATAGTAGCAGCATAACCATCTGGCGAATAATTTTTCAGGACCTCACTATCAGCCACGACTACTTTATTTGCACCATAAAAGCCGAGTGTCTTGGCCATGCCATCTATACCTGAACCAAGCACTATGGCTACGACAGTGGTGCCTAACTGATCAGCTAATCTTTTTGCTTCGCACACTACCTCAAAGCTCACCTTGCGAAAGCTACCGCTTCTTTGCTCGGCAAGAACAAATACTGGTTTCGACATCTATTCCTCCAAAAATTTATATTCATTTTTTTTATTTGATACCTAAATTTCTAAAATGAAGTTATTCTACAGTTATTAAGTCACTGAAAAATTGTGGAGTGCAGTGACTGCGTCACTGCATGAATTGACTCA
>CAZNDR010000532.1:0-3359 GCA_964571835.1 uncultured Cytophagia bacterium
GGTAAAGGAGAAGGTTAAGGTTGAGATTAAGAAATATCAGAAAAGAATACGCGTCTGGTTTAATATTAGCTTAAATGTGCTAACTTAAAAAAGCAATATATATTTTTTTCTTTACCTTTTGCTTTTCCTTTACCTATTTTTCTTAACCTTAATCTCAATTTTAACCTTTCAAGAAAAATGGAGAGACACATGAAAGTAACCATCACCTATTGCGGCGAGTGAAACTATTTCCCCAAAGCTTCCAGTTTGGAAGAAGAACTTCAAGCAAATTTTGACAAAATTTCTGTCGAACTCATTCGAGGCAGCGGTGGCGTCTTTGAAGTCAAAGTGGACGATAACATGATTTTTTCAAAAAGCAGCGGAGCGCAAGCGACCGGGCGTTTTCCAAATGAAGGAGAGGTGACGAAGCTTATTAACCAAAACCAAACGAGCTAATTTTTTGTTGCATCATAAAAATATCAAGGAGGGCAGAAATATGGTTTGGACAGTAGCAATTCACACGGCTAAAAATTTCGACCAATGGCTGAAATTTTTTAATAGCCCAGAATCGACTAAAGAACGAAAGAACAGCGGTGAAAAATCATATCGCATCCTAAAGGTATTGGATGATCCCAATAAGTTTATTCTGATCAACGAGTGGGACGATTTGCGCAAATTGCAGGCCTTCGCTCAATCCGAACACCTGAAAGAAATGCAACAAAAATCTGGCATTATCGAGCCACCGCTGATTTATTTATCAGAAATGGTAAAGCAAGGTCAAGTGTAACTTGGATTCCTGTTCGTCGAGAAAAAGTTGGTGCAAATTTTTAAGTGTTAAAAGCGACAGGGCAATTGGCTGCTGAGCTGCGAAGCCTGGGAAAAAACAGCTTGCTGAAGTTTAATAAGGATTTCCAGCGACAACATTCGAGCAAAGGAAATACTATGCTCCGGATAGTGTTCCTTCAGGCGATAAGTACTTTGAGTTGTTTCTTTTTCTTCAGTCAGAATGGTATTTTCGCTCAAACTGCTCCCTTAGTTTCTCTATGGGGCTTTGTTCATGACGCCGAAACAAAAGCCCCGCTGCCTTTTACTAACATCCGAATTCTAGGAACAGCTCGAGGTACTATCTCTAATGAGGAAGGAAAATATGAGTTCATCCTTCCGCCGGCAACCTATCGAGTCGTATTCAGCTACATTGGATATCGTTCCGACACGCTAAACGTTTGCTTGAACGAAAAATCGACTCGTCAGGATCTGTGGCTTGAGCCAACAGTTTTGCCGCTGCAATCAGTTACCGTTCTATCCGATGAATACAATCCCGCCGCTAAAATCGTTAAAGAAGCGATCGCTAAAAAGAGAAAAATTCTTTCCCAACTGCACCATTTTGAGTTTGAAGCTTATACCAAATCGATCTTTTATGTGCCAACCAAGAAAAAAACAACTCCGGACACACTTATTGGCGGTATCTGTGAGGTTCAATCGCTCGGCTATTTTCAAGCGCCGGATAAATATCAAGAGATCATCACTGCTCGGCGACAAAGCGCCAATTTGACTCCGGCGATGAACATTTTTACGCTTGGCAAAATTCCCAATTTAAACGATGATGTAATCGTATTAGAAAGAAATTTAGTCGTCGGACCAACCGCGCCCCATGCTTTCGATTATTATGATTACGAAATGGTCGATACCACCGCCATCGATAATCTCATGGTTTTTCGAATCAAGATAACTCCCCAATCTCAAGTTGTCCCGCTATTTGATGGAATCATTAGCATTGCCGATTCAACATTTTCAGTGATGGAAGTGGATGTGCGGGGAAACAAAGCACTGGATATGCCTATGATTTCTGATCTCCATTTTCAAGAAAAATTTGCTCTATATGATAACAGATTCTGGTTGCCGATAGAGGTACGCGGATTTTTTAAAATTGAGTATCTATCCGCTCCGGTCATTCACATCGAACAGATCTCGCTACTCGATAATTACCAAATCAATCAATCACTGCCGGATAATATTTTTGATCAGTTTCAACTTCGCGTTTCGCCTACTGCCGATCGGTTCGATTCCGCGAAGTGGGCGTTTCAGCAAAGGCTGCCCCTGACCACTCAAGAGATAGTCGCCTATCATCGTTTGGATAGTTTGATGAGTAGGGCGAATCTGCTGGAAAAGGGACTGCTCTTTGTTATCCGTTCGCCGTTTAGCCTGCCGTCGCTTCCTGTGACAACACTGGCTGATTTTTACCATTTCAATCGTGTCGAAGGAAATTATTTCGGGCTGGGGTTGGCTACAAAAAATTTATTGCCACTGACCCGCGGTGCGGTGACCGCCGGTTTTGGTTTTTCTGATAAAAAATGGAAGTACACCATTTCGGCGGAACAGTTTTTTTCCACCAATAAAAAATTTTCTATTGGCTTGTCCCTGTTCAAGCGTGTCGCCTATCGAGAACCAGAATCTATTTATAGCCTGAATACGGTAACGGCACTGTGCCTGTTTGACAAAACTGATTATTACGATTATTATCTTGCTCAAGGTTGGAATGCTGCTGCTCGCTGGCTGCCGCATTCTGGTTGGCAATTTGAGCTGAAATATCAAAATGAGGCGCAGCGCAACCTGGTCAAGACCTCCAATTTCAGTTTATTTTATCGCTCCAGAAAGTATCGCCCAAATCCTGTCATCGATGAAGGAGACAAACGTTCGCTCTATTTTTCGCTCACGTTCGACAACCGGCAGTTTATCGATTTTGGAGTATTTCAGGTGCCGGCTGGCTTACAAAAAAGCTGGCTGCTCAAATCGATAGTGGAAATCAGCGATAAAACTTTTTTAAAAAGCGATTTTAATTTTGCCCGTTTTTATTTCCATGCCCGTCGCTACCAGCCCACTTTTGCCACGGGATATTTAGCAGTTGACTTTTTATGCGGCTGGTCGCGCGGGGATCTGCCCCGGCAAAATCTATTTGACCTGCCCAGTAGCATAGCAGATTATTCCACGTTTGGCGTGTTTCGATCCGCAGGCAACAAAGAATTCGCCGGCGAAAAGATCTCGGCTTTGTTGATTGAACATGATTTTGGCCGACTCCCTTTTCACGCTTTAGGACTTCCGCTCTTCAAAAAATTGACTCTGGATTTTATTTTGACTGGCGGTGCCGGCTGGACAGCGCTATCGTCCAAAAAGCAAATCGATCCGTTGCCTGGCCAGCCGATAGGTGATGTTTTTTATGAAGCCGGTTTGGCGCTGGGACGAGTTTTTTCGTTTATGAGACTTGATTTTTCCTGGCGCTTAACTCATCAGGGAATAAGGGATTTTGTGTGCACCATTGCTTCCTCTCTAAATTAAAAATAAGAATAGGCGAGCTGGATGAAAAAATCCTTGCTTTATTAAAT
>CAZNDR010000533.1:0-3351 GCA_964571835.1 uncultured Cytophagia bacterium
ATTTTAGAAAGAGCATTAAAATTTTTTCCCCCAGCAAAAATAGAAAAAGCTCTTAGTCTCAGACAACATCTGCATACCAAGAGCTTTTTAGATTTCTGAAATTGTCAATGGTGCACTATTGGCAAAATCAAATCCTAAAACAAAAATTTTGGTTTTACTTTTCAGGGATAATGAGCACCTGATGAGGATAAATTAGATTTTTATCACTTATGACGGTGTTGTTTGCCTCGAAAATTTTGGTCCATTTGGTTGGATCGTTGAACACTTCCGGTTTACCAGCAATTTTAGCCAGCCAATCACCTTTCACAACGATGTATTCATTATCAGCCGCACTTCTTTGGATTTTAAAAATTTGATCTTTGTAGATTAAATCTGGATTTTTAATTTGATCGCGGTTATAGGTGTAAATGCGAATCCACTGATAGGGATCATCATATATTTCTTTTTTGCCAGAAATTTTCCAGAGATAATCGCCTTTTACTACAGTGTATTCATCAAAATTCGCCTTGGGCAGCCTGGCTTTTAATTGAGAAATTTTGCCAGAAACCACCGCCAATTTATCCTGCATCTCAGTTAATAGCGCTGGCTTTTGCTTGCTCAAATCTTGAAGTTTTTGCTCAAGTTGGTCGATTTCTTTTCTTCTTTTAAACAGCTCTTCAGGAGAAAGGCTAGCTAACTCGTCAACTTTTCCTTCAAGTGTCTCGAGGGAGGTTCTAAAAGAATTAACATCATTTTCTGTTATCCCAAGCATATCGTAAATTGATTGCCACTCTCCTGCAACTTGTTTTTCAATTTCTGCAGTTTGAGTTTCAACTTCTTGTAGCTTTTGTTCAGTCGCATCAAGTTCTGCTTTGGCATCCGCCTCTCGCTTTGCTAATTCAGCCATTTTTGCTTTATATTGATCCATAGTCCATTCCTTGCACTTATCTTGGGCTATGGACAAAGAAACCATTAAAGCAAAGATAAGAGCGAATACGGATGCGATTTTTATAATATTTCTCATTTCAGTTTCTCCTTAAAAATGAAAGTTTTCTTTTGCGAGCCATATTACATATCGCCTAATCTCTGTTTTACTTTTTCTTTTTCGCTCTTAGCATTTTCTAATTTTTGCTTTTCGCTAGCAAGCTTCGTTTTGGCATCAGCCAGTGCTTGTTTTTTGTCCTGCAACTGCTCTTCTGCTGCAGTCGCTGCCTTCAGTTGCTCTTCGTAGGCCTGGCATTGTTTTTCATTGGGATGGCGGCTGCATCCTGCCAGCGTGAATGATAAAATCAAGCAAGCTACTGAAAGATAAACGACCAACGTTCGCCACAATTTTTGCATCAAGGTAACACCTCCTTCCATAGATTAAATATCCTTTTGGCTTTTTTCGAAAAGTGCAAAATATCTTTTCCCTCCGCTTAACAAAAGAATATTTTTATTTTGGTTTTGAAAGCTTATATTTAATTTATTTAGTTTTATAAATCGTTTAATAATAACAAAAAAAAAACTAATTGTCAAGAAAAAAATTTTGAGAGAAGTTTTTTTTTGCCGTTTATTCACTTTTGCCCATATTTATTGAAATCCCCAATTCGTCCAATTGCTTTGCATCTACGGTCGATGGTGAATTATCCATCAACGAAAGCGCGCTGGTAGTCTTGGGAAAGGCAATCACATTGCGAATCGAAGTTTCTCCGGCTAATAACATAATCAACCGATCATAGCCGAAGGCAATCCCGCCGTGCGGCGGCGCACCATATTTTAGCCCATCCAACAAAAAACCGAATTTTTCTTCTGCTTCGTATTGATCAATTTTTAATAAATTAAAAACTTTCATTTGCGTTTCATATTCATGATTTCGAATACTGCCTCCAGCTACTTCGTAGCCATTCAGCACTAAATCATAAGCGCGTGATTTAATCGAACTCGGCTCTGTATCAAACAAATTTTTTTGTTCAATTTTGGGCGAGGTAAAGGGGTGATGCATGGCGAGGTAGCGATTTTCATTGGGATCAAATTCTAACAACGGAAAATCTGTCACCCAGCAGAGACAAAATTTATCATTTTGAATCAAGCCTTCTTCTTTTCCCAATTTAAGGCGCAAGTTGCCCAATTGCGTTAAGGCTGAGTTTTTTTCTCCGGCAATAAAAATCAACAAGTCGCCCTGAGTGCTATTCATCTCGTTATTGATTTCGGCTATCATTTCAGCCGTCAGAAATTTTTTCAGTGACGAATCCCAGCCATCTGAAGTAACTTTGGCGGTCAATACACCTTTTCCGCCAAGCTCAATAATGTAATTATTTAGATTCTCTATCTGCTTTCGGGAATACTCGGCTTTGCCTTTTAAATTTATTCCTGCCACAATGCCACCACTTTTCACCGCAGCAGAAAAGACTTTAAATTCACTTGTGGCAACAAATCGGCTAATATTCTTGATTTCCATCCCAAATCTCAAATCTGGCTTGTCCGAACCATAGCGAGCTAAAGCCTGTTCGTATTTCATCCTCAGGAATGGCGCTTTTAATTCAACTCCGAGTACCTCAGCGAAAATTGTCTTCATCAAGCCTTCGGCTAGGTTAAAAATATCCTGCTCTTCGACAAATGACATTTCAATGTCTATTTGAGTAAATTCAGGCTGACGCTCAGCTCTTAAGTCTTCATCACGGAAACATTTGACAATTTGAAAATATCTGTCAAATCCAGCAATCATCAAAATTTGTTTGTAGGTCTGAGGAGACTGGGGCAAGGCATAAAATTTCCCCTTGTGGATGCGACTGGGAACTAGGTAATCGCGTGCACCCTCTGGTGTACTCCGCATGAGATAGGGTGTTTCAATTTCTAAAAAATCTTGCTGCGTTAAGAATTGCCTCACTATCTGTGATGTCTGGTGACGAAGGACGATATTTTTCTGCAACTTTGGCCGGCGCAAATCCAGATAACGATAGCGAAAGCGAAGCTCCTCACTGGCATCGAGGTCATCAATAATCTGAAAAGGCGTCGTTTCGGATTTGTTTAAGATGAAATATTCTTGAGCGACCACTTCTATTTCGCCGGTTGCCATTTCTGGGTTTACCATTCCTTCCGGTCGAGGTCTTACTTTGCCCTTTACTTGAATGACAAATTCCGGCTTCAATTCTTTTGCCGAGGCATAGACCTTTTCATTCTCCGCTGGATCAAAGACGATTTGCGTCAAGCCTCTGATATCGCGCACATCGACAAAGAGTAGGCTGCCATGGTCGCGGCGACTGTTTACCCACCCGCACAATACTACTTGCTCACCAATCTGCCTGCTGTTCAATTCACCACAGGTATGAGTTCTGTTCTTAATTGCAATCTTGTCCACATTTATCCTTAGCTATGGTGATAAGAATTTTG
>CAZNDR010000534.1:0-3349 GCA_964571835.1 uncultured Cytophagia bacterium
GAGAAAGCGCGCCATCTGTTCCTGCTCTCTTTTCAGGTCGGTATTGATTAAACTGTCATAGCCTTCTCGACCGCCCCAGAAAACATAATTTTCACCACCAAGTTCATGTGTTGCATCAATTGCATTTTTAACTTGTGCCGCTGCGTGAGCCATAACCTGTGCATTGGGACTGGTTGCTGCTCCTTGCGAGTAAATTGGAGCGTCAAATAAATTGGCGGTTCCCCATAAAAGCTTAATGCCAGAGTCAGCCTGCAATTCTTTAGCAACGTCAACCATGATTTCTAAATTTTTGCATGATTGAAAAAAGTTTTCTCCGGTCGGGGCGATGTCGCGATCATGAAAACAATAGTAATCCACTCCTAACTTTTGCATAAACTCAAAAGCAGCGTACATTGTTTGTTTGGCGCGTTGCAGAGGATCGCTTGCTTGATGCCACTCCCTTATGAAGGCTGGGCCACCAAACATATCGCTACCATTTCCCTTAAACGTATGCCAATAAGCTACGGCAAAACGGAGATGTTCGGCCATTGTTTTTTGGCCAACCTGGTGATGTTTATTGTAGAATTTAAAAGCAAGAGGATTCTTAGAATTTCTTCCTTCAAAAGGAATCGGCTTTTCAACCATCGGGAAATATTTTTTGAACATATTTCCTCTTTTTTGTTGTGAATACAGGCCTGAATTTTAGATGGTTTCTAATGAGAGAATTTCAACAAATAATACAGAAGCTTTGTATTATCCATTCAATTTGATTTGAACCGATTTAATTATACAAAAAATATTTTAAAATGTCAAGCAAAAAAATTTTTAAATCAGAACGTAAGGGGCAAGACGTTTAGGGAAAGATCTGACAATCGACAAAAGACTGAGCCAAACTACGGCTGATGTTCACGAACCTGAGCTTTCAGACGATTTAACTCATTTTCCATTTGTCGCATCCACAAATTCATCTGGTTAAATCGCTCTGGAGAAATAATAATTGGTTGTGGTATTTCAGTTTGGGTGGTTTGCACGCGTGCAGAAATTTTTCCAGGCTTATCGGTGCTAAAATTTGCCGACCGTTTTACGGCAATCTGGGGAAAGACTTTGAGTTGGCGGTTATTGCGGATAAAATCCAGCGAGACGGTTCTGCCTGGTTTTGACTGTTCGATTAAGCTAGCAAATTGATCCACATCTTTCAACAGTGATTCATTATACTTTAAAATCCAGTCACCCTTTTTTAAGCCGGACCGATCAGCGGGTGAGTCTTCGATGATATTACTGATAACAATTTTTCCACTGGCTAACGAATCGACAAAAATATCCACTCCCAACCAACCTTTTTGTTCATGATGCATTTTAATAATGCCATCGGCAACGTGTCGAATTTGATTGCTTGCTAAGACGATGCCATTTTGCCGGGAATTTTCAGCCAAAGCTGGCCCCATTGTCCAGGCATCAGCTTCAATCTGAGCAGAAATTATCCCCATTAATTCGCCACGCAAGTTAAAAACTCCGGCACTAGCACTGCCTGGGTTGAGAGCTGCCGAAATAATAAATTGCTGCTGATTGGTTTTCCCATTGATGATGCCAAATGAAGCGTAGGGAGAAAGCCCCAGAGAATTTCCCAGCACCAGGGCAAGCGCATAAATTGGCGTGTTGTCAGAATCGGTCATGTTTACCGGAGTTAGCTGTTCTGCGTCAATTTTTAATACGGCTAAGCCAGTGCTTTCTTCGCTGCCGATATATTCAGCTTCATAGTCAGTCTTGTCAAACAAGGTAACTTTGATTTTTTCAAAGCCCCAAAGGACACTGCTTTTGGTGATAATGTATCCATCCGGACTATAAATTATTCCCGAGCCAACCATCCAGAGATCGTTTTTTTTGTTTTCCTGGTCCTCTTTCAAAAGCGAGCTGATCCCTTCATTTTTTTCAACTAGAAAAGAACTTTTCGACTGGGAGGTTATGGTCACAATAGAAGGTTTAGTTGTGTTTATTAAATGGGAAATTGCAGTTTGCAAATTCTCAAGCAATGGAAATGGCTGGGAGAAACTGGTGGAATTAAATGAAATGCCAGCTATTAAAAAACAAAAATAAGAAAAAACTCGTCTCATGGGGAATCTATTTAGGCTGCCGCATATAATGATAAACCCTTGTTTAATTAAATAATCACTTGGTAAAAACATGGGTTACAGCAACGGGTGAATTGAATTAAAATCTCTTGTTTTCCTAATCAAGGGATCAAAAACTTGTCAGATAAAAATTGGCTGTTCTCTCTTGTCTTGGATTATTTTCTGCAAAGATTGAAGAATCTGAATTCGCTGTCCGCACCACATTTTTTGACCTCAACTTATCAAGCGGTGGTACGGTAACAATTTCAAGCGCAGGTTTTCGATCAATCCAATAGATGATCGTTTCTTGTTTGGCTGCACCTTGTTGAGCGAATTGGCCCTCTTTCAAACTCTGTTTTGTAACCGTCTTTGGAGAAAAAGCTCCGTTGTCGGTTAGTTGAGAAAAGACCGTTAGCAAAATAAAAATAACTAAGGCTGCTGATAAGCCAAAAAGAGGCCCTCGCACCTTCCAGGAGAAAAGCAAACTTTCTCGCCGGCGTTTCTCTTGCCTTTGCTCCAAGTGGATACGGGCTCGCAGCATGTCATCAAAATCAAAGGATACCTTGGCAGCGGGAAGTGATGCTAAAGAACTTCGCAGAGCTTTGAAGTGCTTTACTTTACTGGCGCAATTTGAACATTCGAATAAATGTTTGTCGAATTGTTGTTTGGCCTCGCTGTTAAGCTCATTTTCGATATACTTGGAGATCAATTCCTCGTAATGGTAACAATTATTCATTTGCCTCCTTGCAAAGTTTGAGAGTTGAACAATGTAAGGTTGTATCGTAATAATTAAAGATGAACTGAATTTTCAAAGCCACGTGAAGCATGTCATCGTTCGAGCAAATGTTTCAATTTTTCTTGAAGCTTCAAGCGCCCTCTATTCACTCTCGATTTTACAGTTCCTAACGGTATATCAACAATTTCACTGATCTCTTCGTACGACAGCTGTTGAACATCTCGTAATAAAATCACTTCCCGAAATTTGGGTGATAATGCCGATATTTGGCTGTGGATAATTTTTTCTTTCATCCGGCCATCGACATCTTTTTCAGGATTGTAGGCTTCATCAGAAATATCATAATCTTTTTCGTTATAGCCTAATTCCGAAATAGAAAAAAAACGTCTCCTTTTTCGTTTTCTTAGTTCTGTTTTTGCTAAGTTGCCAGCGATAGTATAAATCCATGTAGAAAACTTAGCCACTTTTTGGTAAGCAGTTCTGTTTCGATAGAAAGAAAAAAGAGCCCTTTTAATTGGACCGATTC